>MNYA01000371.1 GCA_001872985.1 bacterium CG2_30_54_10
CGGATGATCTTTCGGAGTCCGGTGCCAGAGCTGTGTTCAACCGCAAGACGGATCGCCGCCGCTGGCTCAGATCTCATGAAAAACCACTCGAGCTGCATTATCTGTATGAGTTTAGCGGTCTGAAGTCAAAAAGCCTCAAACGCATATCGGATCAACGTTACGCCCACTTCTCGATAATTGGCATGTAAATTTTCCAAAGTGTCTGTTTGAGCGAGGGTTCGAGGTATTCACTTCAGCAAGCTAAACACTTACCATTATCTTATCTTCGCGGAAGTCCTTACCGGGCTTTCCATTTTGGGCTTCATCTTGAGTTTCCTGCTTGCCTCGGGAAAGTAGACCGTTTTTGACATCGGGCCGCTATTGATATGATTGGTGCCATCTCAATAATTCGAGGAAGCCTGAGAGCAGACCGGAGGGCGTAACGCGCCCGACCGCCTGGGATGAGCCTCGCGAATTTACTTCGCGAGGTGAAGGGGGCCGCATGCCCACATGCGCTAACTTTGGGATAAATTGTCATCTCGAACGAATGTGAGAGATCTGATTGATACCGGATTTCTCCCTTCTGTCGAAATGACAAAAATGGGATTTTGGGGCTTGAGTTGGCGTATATGGGGCGCCACCCTCCCCCTTTATTGAGTAGATACTCTGAATGATTTGCACGGAATGATTTGCACGGAGGTGGTGTTTGAGCTAGAATTGTGTGAAGCCCGGAAGCCCTAAACCTCAGTCTCAGCCTAAACCTGATCCGGGTCCGCAGTCCAGAAAAAGGATGGTCATGCCATGGAGCAACGGGTTTGCTTGTTGAGCGATAGGGCCAGGGAGTTTGTTGTAGCGCCGAAGACCGAATCCGAGCCGAAGGGCTTTTGGTCCGGGTTGACCTCGTTTTTCGGGAAAGAGAAAGCCACTTTCGATGTTCGGCCTTCTCCCCTTGAAAGCATATTCGAAAAGGTTCTCGGTGACGAGCAATACGTGCCCTTCTGCAAGATCGGGGATGTGAAGATGCACGTCAAGGAAGAGGAAAATTCCCGGTATCTGGTCGTCATGGAAAACGGTCAAGCCTGGGATCTTAGTGAATGGGGCGAAGGAAGCGAGTTTCGCGCCCGTCTTGTGGCCGAGACATACTTCATGGTAACCAAGGATGATTTCAGGATCGATGACGATGAATCCACGGTTCTTCGGGCAATCTTCGCGTTTTTCGAGATTACCCCGAAAGAGATCGCCAACGCCAAAGAGTATGTGTATTGGTCTCTTGTCGAATCGACCATGGAAGATGGAATCATCACCGACGAGGAGCAGGAAACCATGTCGAGGATCATGGCAGCCCTCGAACTTACCGAAGGCGATCGCCTCGAGTTGCACCGTAAAGCCGTTGATGTCCGCTTTTCCGAACTTTTTGAACGCCCGGAAGGCGCATCGCAACCGACTTCTGATGAGATTGACGCCGTCGCGCAGATGGCCCGCCGCCTGGGCCTGGACGAAGAATTCATCCGAGTCAGAGTTGAAGACGCCAAATCCCGCATTCCAATTCCATGAAGATCGAGCGCAGAAACGATATGCGATTACGCCTTTTCATCGGCATTTGCCTGGCTATGTTCGTTGCCGGTTGCGGCGGAGGCTCTTCCAGCAATCCCGTGAATCCGGTCGCCTCGCCCCGTATCGTAGCCGTTACGCCCCAGTCGGGAGGGCCTGGTACTCCGGTCACGATCCAGGGAAGCAGTTTCGGGGCCTTCCAGGGTAGTAGCATCATCAGCTTTGCCGGTGTGACCATTCAGCCAACGCAGTGGTCCGAGAACGTCATCACCGTGACCATTCCTAATTCTGCCCAGAATGACGGCGCCTTTGTGATAACGGTCGGAGGGCTTTACTCCAACCCCAGTGCCTTGTTCTCGCTTGCCAAGCCGATCCTGACCGGGGTCAATCCCTCCAGCGGAAACCCCGGCATGCAGGTAGTTCTCACAGGCCAGGGTTTCGGCTCATTGCAGGGCAGTTCTTATGTGGCGTTCAACTCACAACCTGCCACGGTTCTCAGCTGGAGCGGAACAGCGGTCACATGCATCGTTCCAAACCCTTCCAATTTTCAGAGCGGCAACGTCTCCGTGGTCGTCTGGGTCGATGGTTCCCGCGATTCCAACCCGCTCACCTTCAACATGACGACCCCCGGAATCACGAGCATCAGCCCTCAACGAGACAACATCGGAGCTATCGTAACGGTGTTCGGGCAGGGTTTCGGCCTTCCAAACCAGCAGAACAGCTACCTGACAATCGGCGGCCAGCTTGCGACGGTCCAGTCCTGGAGTGAAACCGCGATTCAGGCGAAGATTCCGCAGATCGGCACTTCCGGATCGCAGAACGTGGTGGTGATGGTCAACGGTCATCCGACCACACCGTTCACTTTCTTCGTCGAAGCACCGACGGTAACCAGTTTTGCTCCTTCGCCGGCGGCCCAGAAAAATCAGACGGTGTCCCTTTACGGCAATTATTTCGGTCAAACCCAGTCCGAGGGGAACGGCCAGATTTTCATCCGTGGCGACGCAGGAACGGACATTCCGCTCAATCCTACTTACTGGTCCGATTCAACGATCCAGTTCATCTGCCCGATCGGAAATTACTTTCTCGGTACTGAGCAGCACCAAGTGACAGTGATTGTCGGGGGCATTTCCGGGACTTATTCGCTGACCGTCGATTGATTCGAAGAAATCACAAAACTACAGAGTGGCCTCAACCTCGCGCCAAGTCAGGATTTCCTTGGCCACGGAAACATCGTACTTTTCGCTGTAGCGTGTTTCTTTATCGACGGAGTAGTCGTATTTCGACTGGGAAAGAACCTCCTGCCAGTTGTAGTATTTGACTTTGACATCATTGGGCATTTTTCGCCGGTCGAAATAATCCGTTACGATATTGCCTATTACCTCCATGTTAATGAGCTTTTTCATTGAGGAATCGGATTCAAGTTCCATTCCGCCCTGGGCGTAAAAGCAGCCTTCCATGCGGGGGCTGAGGTTGATGAAGGGGTGGGTGATTCCGAATCTCGACCAGTCGCTGTCATGATGCGGCTTGTAGACGATCCTGCCGGTGGTGGGATTCTCGACCGAGGTATCGTAGGATTTGTCCCTAAGGGCTATGATTCCGACCGAAGATTTTCCTCCGGCATCGTCTGGAAGCGTCATCACGTCGCCGCCGACATAGACGTTCCCCTCCACGACCAAAAGGCCTTTTCCCTTGACCCAGCCTTCGAGGTAGACATCGCCCTTGATGAAGGTCAGGCCGTTGATTTCGACCGCATGGCTGGTGTCCTGAGCGCGGTTTGGGTTACCGAAGATCCGGGAGTATTTGTTGGGCACCTTGCGCCAGTCGCCCCACCCGAACAGCGGAATGACGTTTTTGTAATTGACCTCATTTTTCCCGTAAGCGGCCTTGAAGTTCACACTGGTGAAATATTTTCCTTGCTCA
>MNYA01000222.1 GCA_001872985.1 bacterium CG2_30_54_10
TTTTCGGCTAGGGTCTGGCTAGACCCTAGCCGAAAAGCCTCGGCGCCCAACTCGCCTCCCAATGGCAAATGAGTGGTGAACGCGGTCATGCGTGGTGCCAACATGCCCAAGCTGCCGAAAAAGTACCTTTTCGGCTAGGGTCTGGCTACCAAGATCAGCTAAACTCCAGCTCTCTGTTGTCATTGCAAGCGAAGCGAAGCAATCCCCGACATCACGAGATTGCTTCGGCGCAATGCGCCCCGCAATGACAATCTCTTGGTCGCGGGTCCGACGAGCATTTAGCATGTTTTGTTAGTCGCGCCGCAGTGGATACTGAACTTCCCCACCAAAGATAGTTGGCGCTCGGTCTCCCACCTTCCTTCCTTATTGTATCCCCGACCCCCAGCTTACATGGCCATGAAAGGTTTTTCGAAATGCTTGAAGCGAAGGTTCCCGGGGTTGCGCTTGTCCCCTCTCTCTGAGATGAAGCCACGATTGTAAGAGTGAATTGGTTGGTGTATTGTTGCTCGTTGATTTGTGATTGCCGATTTTTTTGTGGAGATGACTATGAATCCAGGCGAGTCGATCAAAGGCCGTTACAAGATCGTTGAAATGCTTGGCCAGGGCGGTCATGGCAATGTTTACCGGGTGTTTGACCAGGGAAAGAACAGGGACGTAGCCCTGAAAATTCTCGACGCCCAGGCCGCCAGTGACTCTGAATCGATGAAAAGGTTCATCAATTCGGGTGAGGTTCTTTCCACAATTCGGCATCGCGCTGTCGTGCAATTCTATTCCCTCGAGCTTGAGGGACGGGTTCCTTTTCTTGTGATGGAATTCATCAAGGGGAAAAGCATGGCTTTATCCAAGGATGAGCTTCGGAAAGACCTTCCGACACTTTTCCATCATTTTGTCGAACTACTCGAGGGAATCCAGGCATGCCACATACGCCAGGTCATCCACAGGGATATCCAACCATCCAACCTCATCATCGATCCCGAAGGACAATTGAAAATCATCGATTTCGGTTTCGCCAAGACGCGGGAAAATATCACAAAACCCGGTGCGATTCTCGGAAACTCATTTTACCTTTCGCCCGAGCAATGCAAGGGTTTGAAAATCACCGAAAGCGCTGACATCTATTCGATCGGGATGGTATTCTGGGAGTTCCTGACCGGAAAACTTCCATTCGAACTCGACCAGTCGAAGCCTGCCAAGTTGCTTCAGCTCTTGGAACAATTCGACAAACCGTTTCCAATTGAACGGTTTGACGAGTTTCCCCAATTTGCGCCATTGCGCGAAACAATCAGGCTGATGCTTCAGAAAGAAGCGGAACCGAGGCCTTCCATAGCGCAAATCATTGCCACACTCAAGCGGGAGATTCCAGGCATTCTTGCTTTCAATTCCCGCTGACCCCGGGGCAGACCGCGGTTCAGAGCGTCTGTGACCGTAGCATGTTAAGATAACAGCTTGATAATTCGCGGGAAATATCAAGGCATACGGTAAGGCGCAAAGCGCCCGACCGCAGGAAGCGAGACATGCGAATTCACTTCGCGTGGCAAGAGGGGGCGCGTGCTCCGCTTTTTGAGGAGATGTCAAAGTTGAAAGCGCAGTACCCCCTTGGCATAGATGGCAAACACGAAGGGAAAGGCACGCCGTAAGGCCAGAAGCGGATGTTCGTAGATTTTCGCATCCCATTTCGGTTGCTGGTACAAGGCGAAACCGCCGCCGACGCCTGACTCGAAGGATGCCCAGAACAGGTCCGGATTCATGTCATCCATGCTTAGGTCGGTATATTTGCTCACGGTGGGGGATGCGATATCGAAAACCGGTGAAAAGGCCTGTCCATTGAATATTGTCAGTTTTTGAGGGGCCATCGTGACAATGGACCCATTTCCCCGTTTTCCATAAGCGACGACCTTGTTTACCACTCCGGGGCCAACGATGTTGAGGGGCTTGAAACCGGAGCCGTCGAACACGTATTGCGTGCCGGCATCAGTTCCGATCAAAAGATATCGGGGCGTTGCAAGCATGGCGGAAACACGATCTTCCGAGCCGCCAGCGTCGTAAAGCGCGAGAGCCTTGGTTGCATTCTGCTGATCGAAAGCCTGCTGATAAGTATCTATGAGCCCCATCGTCCGCAGCGCCGATTCACGGTCTCCAGGCTGCATTGCCAGAATCGCCTTGAGGTTTTCAACCGAATAACACGTGAAACCCTCGCCGTTGAACCCGGCAATGTGCTGAGAAATCGACTTCCCGGGAACTTTTCCGGCGACGTAGATCCGGCCATCCATATCCACGGTCACCTTCACAGTCTCGGTGGCAGGGAGACCATCCGCGACCGAAAATTGTTTCAGACCGGTCGAGCTCATCCTCCAAAGGCCGGAATTTCCGGCAACCCAGATATTTCCTTCGCGATCGGCGGCGATCGATTCGACCCGCGAATGAAAACGGTCACGAGTTTCCGGGTTGATATGATTCAGTTGTGAAATTGTCCTGATATTGAAAACGTAAAGGCCCTCATTCTCAGTCCCGACATAGAGATTTTCGCCGAAAGTTTCAATGGCCAGCGCCTTGCCGGTATAGACCTGATCGGGCTTGTCAGAATCGCGAAGGACGTATTTCCGGTAGCGGAGAATTCCTCCGTCGTAAGTTCCTATCCAGGTTTCGCCGGATTCAAGGCCAGAAATGGCGGTAACACGGTTGCTGGGGAGCTTCGAGTTGTCCTTGGTGAGATGGCGCCGCTGGCCATCCTCAGAAAAAAGAATGAGCCCCGAATCGTGGGTTCCGACCCAAAGTCCCTTCAGGAGGGCCGGGCTGACCTTGTTACCCAAGGCGGCCAGATCGCTGAGATACGCATTGTATGCCTGGGTAAGGAGAGTCCCCTGGTTCCATCCCTCCATGATCGTCTTGTATCGAGCGTTCATTTCGGCAAGAACCTTTGCGGCTTCCAGATACGCCTGGGTGTCTTTCAAGCCCTGGGACATTGGGGCCAAATCAAGCCCATTAAGGGATCGGCCCTGGAACACATCGCCCGTTCCCGGAGTAAGGGAAATTGAAGTCACCCAGATCGCAGGCATGATTTCCCGGCAGGAACCGGAATAAAGCCCGAACAGACCCTTTGAACCACCTATGTAAAGAGTCTTCCCATCGGTTTCGAGGGCCTGAACCCATCCAAGGTCATTCGGCGGAAAACTTTTCATCACCAGGGTAGTGCCTTGCAATTCAAGGAGGCCATCCGATGAGCCGAACCAAGTGCCCATGGAATGGTTCTTGATGGAACTGAACCCGGTCGGGGGGATTGGCTCAAGGATCTTAAAAGGATTGAGCCGTTTGCTCTCTAAAATTCCGGCCCCGTAGAAAGTTCCCGCGAAAATGCCCGTTCCCGTGGTGGCAAGGGATAAAGAAAGCACATCCGGTCCCAACGGGCCTTCAGGAGAAATAAGCTCGAAGTTGATCTTCTTCTCTCCGGCGAAATTCGTGATCCGGACGATTCCGTTC
>MNYA01000224.1 GCA_001872985.1 bacterium CG2_30_54_10
CTGGAAGCCTCCGCCACTTTTCGGGCATTCACCCCAAAAATACAATTTCCTAAGAGGTCAAGTTGAAATCGGCGCCTGAGGGGCGATAAGTTCATTCGCCTTTTTTTCTCGTTGATCAATGCGTCAGCTTTTTCCGTTCAGTTGACGGTTCATTCGGGTTGGGAACAGCTTGGTTGATAGGGTAATGATTTTTGATGTCATTCCGGCTTTTCCCTGGCCGCCGATTGTCAGGTCAACGTTCAGCCAGATCCGACGGACCCCTGAACCGATTCCAGGGACGATTTCCTCGCCCAAGGACCAACTCAAGGAAGCAATTCCCTTGTCGATAAGTGTCTTGGTGCGGCTTGAGCCTTGGGTGCGGGTCAGCGAGCCGCCGCCAAGCGCCGGGGAGAAAGCGTATGAGATTTTTTCCGTGTTTCCTTCATCATCGTGAAAAGCGGTAAAGGAAACCTGATTTGAAGTGACCGTCATAACCGCATCGCGCCAGCGATCCGGGGGAAGCGTCTTATCAATGACCGCATTTATAAGGTCGTTTCGCAGAAAACCCAGGAAAAGGGCTCCCTCCTGAAGCACGACCGCGGAACTCTCGCCCTTCTCGAACCCGCGCCGGAACTGCATGAAAGCGTAGAGCGTTGCCCCGATCACAAGGACAGCCAGCCCGCCGGCAATAATGATTTCCACGAAGGTCATGCCGATTCTTCGGCTGGACGGCATTTCAGTTTGTTTCACTGCGTTTCATTCGCAAGCAGGCTTTTCAAAACAACGGTGCGGCCGGTCGGTTTCCCTTTGCGATCCAACAAGACGATGGTCGCTTCTATTTTTTTGAACCTCAAGCTCGTTCCCTGTTTGAGCTCTTTAATCTCGAGGCCTCTCTGGATGTCGGGCACCTGGCTGATGTGAAATTTCAACGGGCATTTGGAGCCGATAGGCAGAGAATCTCGGAGCTCGGCGTCGCCGAACTTTCCGGCCGGTAGAAGCGCGAACGGAACGGCGTTCAACTGCTCGAGCAATTCGAGAGCGGCATTGTGAGCCACGAATTCCTCTTGCGTCATCTGGATTCCGCGACTTCCGGCGCCGAACGCGAACATCACCGGGGTCATGATGGCAGCCAGAAGCCCGACACCTACAAGGATTTCCAGGAGGGAAAAGCCGTATCTTCTCAGCGTTGTTTCCCTATTCATGCCACATGGTGTCCCTGTCGTCGATCTTTATTTTGGTGAAAGCTAGTGAGGAAGACCGCGTCGGATCCGTGGCTTCACGGTATCGGAGGGTTCCGCCCTGACAGCAAGCCGCGGGGTCGAGATCCCCGGCGGCAAGGCTTCCGAACAAGTCGATCTTGGCCTGTGCCCGGACATCTGCATGAGGCGCGTAAATATGAACGTGGTTGGAAGCGGAATTTTCGAACAGGACGTTACGGCCCTTCACCAAAACTACCGTCAGCGCCTCGATCGGGGAAGCCACCACAACTCCGCGCAATACCAGGTTACCCTGGTCGAGGACGATCATTCCACCCCCGGAAACTTTTAAGGGAGAGGGTTTTGACGTCGGGGGAATGAAAAGATCGAGGTTCTCCTGGTTTTGGATGCGGACAATCCCGTTCAGTACAAGGGATTGGGTCTTCGGGTCGTAATAGGTATCCCAGAAATCGTTTATTGACTCGGCCTCGGCCTGAACACGCTTTTTGATGACATCCATCAGGTTGGGGCCTTCCACCGTCCCCTTATAGCAAAGGAACTCTCCGCGTTTGATTTCGATGGAGGTTCCCCGATCTTCAGCGAGGATGGCCTGTTCCGAGGGAAATTGTCTGGTAGTCTTCTTTCCGATGATATCCTGCATTGTGTTGTACGAGGTCACATAGGGAACTTCGAGAATCCCGCTCATCAATTTCTGATATTCCTGAAAATTGGAAAAAAGGAATCCGGCGGTCAGGATCGGGCCGCCCACACGGCGGTTTTTGGCGTCTTTGATCTCGCGGCCCGGGTTGTACTCATGCTCGTGCATCGAAGGAAGTGCGTAAAGCGGTTTCTGGTTTTCGAGCATCGCTTGCACATCGGATTCGGGTGAGCCGACCATAATAATGCTGTATCGTGGAAACGCAGCGTTCACATGGCCAAGAACCTTGGTGCGGGACTGATATCCCTTCCTGGTATCGCCGAAAAGATGCAGAAGAGACGACCTGGATGTGTAAACCTGCTTGTCAAGCGGCGAAAGAATGTCGCCTTCATACATCGCGTCGGTTTCTTTTTTGTTGCTCTGGTCGTGAAAGCCTTCAAGAACGAAGCTATGCTCGAATGTGTAGTTGACGCGTCGGACGGGATTGATATCGACGCGATCCCAATACAGAGGAATCGGGTTCGAAAACACCGTAGGCATAAGGTTCGCAGGGGTCTTGAACCTGATCGGCTGGAAATCATTGGCATTTCCGACGTCGTAAACCTGAAAAATTTCACCGTAAGTTCCGGCGCCGGAAGTGATGTTGAGGCGGACCTTCCCGCCTCCGAGGAAGACCCAGCCACGTTCCTGGTAGATTTTGTCGTTGACTTCATCAGAAAGGATCTCACCCACGGACTTCGGATCGATGGGGGTGTCGGGGGTGCTATGGTTGTAGATTTGGAGGGGGCGAAGATTTCCCGCCAATTTACTGATGTTGCTCTGATAGTCGTTTCGAATGATGTTGAATCTTTCCTCGTGGCCCCGGGAACAATCGGCCAGGTGGAGGGTGAACTTGGAGGTGAGAGGGGGAAGTATGGAACCAACCCGGAGGGCGCGGCGGATGGTCAGCGTGCGGCTTGACCCCTTGTACCTACCCGTTGCCTCAATCGAGAGCCATCCGGATTTCGCGATCGGATCGGCCCACCGGGAGGGGTCCGTCTCGGTGGCCTTGAAATTCCTGAGCCAGACCTCAACCCTGATCGAAGCTGATTTGTCGACATCGGCGGCGAAATCCTTCAGTTCTTTGTTCCAGGTGTCGTTGAGAAGCGGCATCAAGGAGGTATCCTGAAGCGGGTTCCCCTGAAGAAGGATCTTTTGAACCGCGGATGGCCCCTCATTCCCGAGGCCGGCTGCATCGAGGGAGTCACGGATCGATCGGATCGAGCCGCTGACGCCGGCTTCGGCCAGAAAATGCGCCACTTCACCGTATGCAAGGAGGTGAACGTTGACATTCTGTTGCCCGACGAAGAAATACAGTGTGATTCCGAGCAGAAGAAGGATGCTTCCAAGGATCGCAACCATCATTAGAACGAACCCGGCCGGCCGTGGGAGTTTTCGGGTTCGTCCGAACTCCGCTGGGTTCGGCGGTAGCCTTTTAATACGACATATTCGTGACCGCATGGAACGATCCTTTGAGCGGC
>MNYA01000225.1 GCA_001872985.1 bacterium CG2_30_54_10
ACGGGCTGGGATGTTGCCAGACGCGTAACTTCTTGAGAAGTTACTCAGACCCTATCAGTAGCCTTTGCCGGCGGGGGAATCCCCCTTAACAATTGCTACTGAAGCGCTTGCGCCAATGCGGGTTGCACCAGCCGCAATCATTTTCTGCGCCGTTTTTTGGTCTCGAATCCCACCGGATGCCTTGACTCCCATGGCCGGACCGACGACTCTGCGCATCAAAGCGATGTCCTCGACTGTGGCCCCACCGGTGCTGAAACCGGTCGATGTCTTCACAAAATCTGCGCCTGCCCATTTTGCCAATTCGCAGGCTTTGATTTTTTCTTCATTATTGAGCAGCGAGGTCTCGAGGATAACCTTGACACAGCGACCATTCGCGGCTTCCACGACTCGGGCGATGTCGTTCTTGGCCAGTTCGTAATCCTTCGATTTCAACGCGCCGACATTGATTACCATGTCGATTTCACTCGCTCCATTGGCGATGCAGTCGCGGGTCTCCATGACCTTTGTGAATGTGGAGGTTGCGCCCAATGGAAAACCTACAACCGCGCAGACCTTGGTCGGGCATCCTTGAAGAAGCTTGGCTGCCAGGGCAACGTTTCCGGAGTTGACGCAGACCGATGCGAATACGTTCTGCCGGGCTTCTTCGCAGAGTTTCGTGATCTCCGCGGTCGTCGCGTTGGCTTTAAGCAGCGTGTGGTCGATATAGCGTGCGAGTTCGGGGCCCGGGATCGGAGCATCGAGGCCTTTTTCTATCCGATCGGCGCCGGCCTGAACGACCTGCTTAACTTTCCCGGCACAGGAGGCGGCGCAACTGCCGTAGGTGCGGGGACAATTCTCTTTCAGACACTCAACGGCGTTGGCAGGAAGAGGGTTTCCAACGGGCTGACCAGCCGGGAAGGCCGTTGGGGCGGAAGCCGACGTCGGATCGGACGATGTCGCCGGTTTGCACTCGGGGGTCTGGCACGATGCGCAGGCCAACGAGCCCATGCAAGTTGAGCATTTATGGTCGGGCTTGACCTGGATGGTTCCGCGTTGGAAGCGGACTCCCATTCCCTCGAGCTCGCGACGGAAACCGTCTATTTTCCGGGCCACCCCGGCGGGAAAGTATCTGGCGGCGTCGAGGATGGATTCGTCGGTGACTGTAATCTGAATTCCCTCGCAGAGGGCATAAGATAGGAACTGTGATGCATAGGAGTCTGCTTGGAGATTCGCCGCCTTCGACATCGTATTCATTGACAAGGAGGGAATCAAAATTTCTCTGATTCCATGAATCATTTGTTGAGCGGGGCCGCTTTTCGAAGTCAGCACCTCGACTCCCGGAATCGACTTCACGGCGGGAAAATTATCGCAAAGGAATGTTGACAGGATTAGCTTTCCTCCCCCGGAGAAAAGGCTTCCGATTTGGGAAAGAACCTGATCGACCACCTTGAAATTCGCGGTGACCAGAACTGCTGTCTGCCCGGTGCGGGAGCGCTGATGAACCGCAGATTCAGAGGCGCCCGCTGAGTAGGCCGCCGGGGGCGGCGAGTAAGCCGCGCCGCGGTTTACAGAGCGGGTTTTGAGCTTCAGCATCACTTCGCGTGCAATCTGGTCGACGATGTTTTCCATGATCAGCCTCCTGCTCCTGCGTCTGCCGGAGCCGATTTGCAAAAGATTGTTTTGCCCTTAAAATCGACGGAATCGACTATCCCGACGATCGCGGCGTCAGCCGGGGCTTGCTTGTTGTTGAGCATCTGTTGTACCGAGCTTCCCTCTTTCATCATCAGCACGATCTCGCCCAGGTCGGAACCCATGAAATCAATGCACAGAACCGAGGTTCCGCTGGGTTGGAAATGTATATCGAGCGGCTGGACAAGAAGAAGAGGGCGAGCGTGGAAAGCATTGTTTTTGATAGTGGAAACCACTTTCCGGACGACTTTTCCGAGGTTCATTCTGATTTATTTCTCGATTAGATCGACAATTCCGAGAATCGTTGCATCGGAAGGGGGCCGTTGTTTCACAAACGGCAGGGAAGCCTCGCTTCCCCCGCAGAGAAAGACGGTCTCACCGTTCCCGGCATCGGTTGAATCGCAAGCAACAAACGGCTGGCCAATCGCAGCTCCGTCGTCGTCAATCGCTGTGACGATCAGCATCTTCAACCCATGCATCTGGGGATCTTTCTGCGTACAAACAACCCTGCCCATTACCCTTCCGAGATACATTCCTTCCTCCAAACGAAAGTGGTAGAAATCTACCAAAATCTCCACCCCAATGCAATCAGGAATTGCTGAAATTGCGGCCATCCCAAATTGAGTGATGCCCTGAAACCATTGATCATTCAGAAACGCCGAAAGAATTTTTGGCAAATGGAAGATTTACATGCTGATGGTCGAGTAATGGGCATACCGTTGATCCGATCGACGTTTGAGGCGGTTTGACTTCGGACCGCCAAACTCATACGAGAAATTTAGTGTTCTTTGGTAATCACGCTGCAAACTGCAACCTTCCACTTGCAGACGGAAGCCGATTGATGCAGAATGTCGCAAGCAACTTTTTTGGGGGAACCCAGCATGAAACACACCCTTAGCCGCTATCGCCACATCGTCTGGGACTGGAACGGAACGATCCTGGACGACCGTTCGGTTTGCCTCGAAATAATAAACTGGAGCCTGAAAAAGCGGAGCCTACCTGAAATCTCGCTGGATGTCTATCTGGACATCTTCGAGTTTCCGGTGATCAACTACTATCGCAAACTCGGATTCGATTTCGAGAAGGAACCCTTCGAGGTGGTCGGAGCGGAATTCATTCTCGCATACAATCGCAGAATGTTCGACTGCCCGCTTCAAAAGGGGGCGCTCGAGCTATTGGACAGTATCAAAAAGATGGGTATTCCGCAGACAATTCTTTCGGCCTTGAACGAGTCCTTTCTGATTCGAGTAATCGAGCACTTCAATCTCACTGATTTCTTCGATAAGGTTTGGGGGTTATCGGACATCTACGCCTCGGGGAAGATCGACCTTGGCCGCAAGATGCTCGAACATTCAGGAGTTGCCGCAAACGAAACCCTGATGATCGGGGACACGATACATGATTTCGAAACCGCCCGGGCTCTAGGTATCGACTGCGTCCTGATGGCCGGGGGCCACAACTCCATTTCACGCCTTGTAGCTTGTGGTGTTCCTGTCGTGAAGAGCCTTACCGAATTCCTTTGATTTCAAAACCACTTCCGCATTCAACGGAATATTCTGAAACACTGCCACAGCCGGAGAGCAGGGGTGTGACCTTTGAAGCATGTAAAGGCAGCGGCGTGAGTAACAAATCGTGTTAAATGCACCTCAGGCCGACAAGCGGGAAACTGTCATTGCGAGGCGCTTTGCGCCGAAGCAATCTCGAAATG
>MNYA01000185.1 GCA_001872985.1 bacterium CG2_30_54_10
TTGAAGGCTATGTTGGGAACATGTATTGAAATTCGATACCCAAACCAAATTCAGGTGGTATGCTTGTTTGAAACGTATTTTCGCACCTGGTATGACAGAACACAGCGCCCGCATTGCGCAGGATGCTCTTCACATGGACAAAACAAAGGATTCCCCCTATCAAAACCAACACACTTTCCCAACATAGCCTTTTTCTTTATGAAAAAGACGCATCAGATTTTCGGTCGAAGGCCCACCTGGAACAGCTTGGTAATCTCGTCGCTGAAACGGCCATCAGCCATGTGAATCACCAGATTCGGAAGAGCTTTGTGCGCTCCGTTGAAAAATCGCTCGGCCTCGAACAAAACAAGATGCGAGCGCTGGCCTTCCTTGGGAATGACGAACTGGGCACGCTTCAAGCCCCATTGTGCCGGTTTCAGAAAGTCGTTCGCCTCGTAGAATCTGGCGGCGGGAATCACCATTGCAAGCCTCGAACCGTAAGGCGCAAGCCAGGTTGCCGCCTCAATGAAATCGCCGAGGGTGCCTGCGATCTCATGACGTGCCATGGCCCGGCCGGGCCGATCGGGAATATGTCCGCTTCCGAGAGGGTAGTAAGGCGGATTCGAAACCACCAGGTCGAAGGACTCCGGAAGAATGCGAGCCGGAATGTCGCGAACGTCAAGATTCTCGAAGGAAAGCCCCGTCATCTGGCTGTTGAGCTCCAGATTTCTGAGAGCAAGCTGATGAAACTCCTCTTGAATTTCGAAACCCACTAACTGGAGACGCGGTTCTCGGTATTTCAACAAAAACGCGAGGATTCCGCTCCCGGAGCCAAGGTCGGCGACCCTCTGAACCTGATCCCCGATAGTCACGAAATGAGCCAATAAAAGCGTGTCGATTGCGAATGCGGTCCCGTCAATCTTCTGGATCAACCGTAGATCGGTTCCCGCGACGACATCCAGGCGTTCGTCGGTGTCGATGATCGGCTCGCTCATCAGAATTCAAATCCGAAGGAAACGCTGTAACGTCGGTCTTCACGGTCTCCCGGCCGTGGGCCGATCTCATCGGAATAGGTGGCGAAATCCAACCTGGCCTCGCGAAAGTCGGCGGTAAAGCCCGCGCTTGGGTAACCACCGCGAAGGCCGGTTCGTATCGACAACCAAGGTCTGATGAATGCTTCCGCTCCGAAGCGCAATCGCGAGAAAATTGTTCCGCTTCCAGCGTCGGTGATATCCCACAAATCGGCTGCCAGTACAAGCTTGCGTTTTCGCTCTGGGGGGCCTTCCAACGGCCTTATTGCGGCTCCGACAGAAAATTGTCTTTTCAAACGTCCGATCGAGGGATCGATTTCGGTTTCGAAGATATTCTCGGCATAAAGTCCCAGGGTCGTGTCCCAATCGTTCTTCAGGCGCCAGAAGGTTCCGGCATCGAAATCGACGTTCGCCCCTTTCCGCTGAAACTTGCGTAGATCGTTCTCAGAAATCCCCGCGAAGTCGCGGGCGAAGAACTCGTGATCGATCGAACGTCTTGAAAGGAACTTGACCGTGGCTCCCCACCAGCCATCCGCGATATCGTTGAACACGTTCTTTTTGCCGCCAGTGATCGGCCGGGAAAGGGAACCCATGAGTACGGAATCTATGTCTCCGATTGTCCGGATGCGCGGACTTGTCGGGCGGATCACCTGTATCTCGCTCACGGTCTGGTAGAGAAAAGCCCCCGCGAACCCCTGCCCGCCTATGTAATAGGCCAGATTTCCCAAAACGGTTCGAGCGTGCTGACCCATCACGTCGGTAAGTTTTGCATTGTTGGTGGCACGAGTTTCCGGGGTGTTCTTGTCGGATAGCCCATCCGTGCGGTTTTTAACTCTTCGGAAATCCTGATTGATTTCGCCGTTGGCATTCACGATCGCGTACCCTTTATCTCGTATCTGAGCGAGGCCTGCCGGATTTGAGAAGAGCGACTGATGATCGTCTGCAATCGCGATGGACGTTCCACCCATTCCTTGGGTTCTCGGGGTCTCGTAGATGAGCCGATGCGCGTATCCTGCATGGGCAGGGTTAACAACGCCTGCAATCAGCAGAAAGGCCATGAGAAATACGTATCTGCTCACGCTCATTCCGCTCCATCGATCAGTCTGATCGCGGCCGAGAAACTGGCAAGATTCCGGTCGAAATAGGGATTGGCGGCAGCGATCCGGTCGGCCAGATTGCCAAGGGCCAGAATTGTGTCGCGATTGATGTCTGTGAATGTGCCGGAATATGTCTGTCCGATGATCGGAGTAATGAAGCTCCAGGAGGCTCCGCGCCCGTCAAAGCCGTAGGCGAGATCGGCAAAAGCCTGCTCGAGGGTTTCCCCGGTCGGTGATGGCCCCGTGATTAGATCCTGATAGACCTGCGGCCAGGCCGAGGTGTTCTTGTCATTGGTGTTGAAATCGATTTCGTCGTACTGGTCCAGCCGATGGTTTCCATTGGTGTCGTATTTTTCAAGAAGAAGGTTGACGGTTGCGCACAATTTCATGAGCCCGCGGGAAAGTCGGTCGGCGCGATTGGGAACAGCGATCCTGCTCATCCATGTGACCCCCTGTTCGATGCCCGATCTTTTTGTTCCGATCTGGACGGTTCGAAAGCAGACCGGACCCGTGTCGTAAGGGCCGGCCCCATTTTGAAGCGCATCCAAAACTTTCAGTAGGCTGAAACCAGCCTTTCCTGCAGTGGTTTCCCCCTTGCCGCGCATCGTCGAGTCATCCTGGCTTCCTTTGGACAGAAGCTTGTCGAAATGTTCTTCAGCGGCTGCGAAGTCACCGCTCTCAAGCGCGAGATTTCCCTCGGTGATGAGTTCCTGATTGGTTCTGGCAGCTAAGGCGGAGTCAAGCCCATCGAACAGGTTGCAGCCTGTCAGGCCAAGCATGAGAGCCGTCAACACCAACGTCACCAGACTGGTTGAAAGCCGGTTCATTGGATCTCCGCACAAAGATTTTCCCTTCCATCGGCAGCGATCGGGAGTTCGTTTACCATCCAACAGAGTTCATTCAACAGGCTCGTATCGTTCCAATCACATTTATCTCGTTCGTGCAAAATTTCTGCAGGGGCGGGTTTCAAAGAGTGCTGCCGGCAAATTATGTAAAGCCAATTTCGAATGTCATCCCGAACGAAGTGAGGAATCTTTCATTGGCGCAAGAGATTTCTCCTTTCGGTCGAAATGACAGCATCGTTTGTCATTCCGAACGAATGTGAGGAATCTCGCTTTTTGTTGAGAATCAGCTAATGCCTCTTTTTTTTGCGCAGATATTTTTTGTGTATCACCTCAATAATTCGTGGGAACCATGAAAGCAGACCGGAGAACGCAAGGCGACCGACCGCGGGGGATGAGCCTCGCGAATTTACTTCGCGAGGCGAAGGGGGGCGCGTGCCCCGAATGGTGCTTAGTTA
>MNYA01000202.1 GCA_001872985.1 bacterium CG2_30_54_10
CAACTACAACTACAGCTACAGCTACAACTACAACTACAACTACAACTACAACTACAGCCCCGGCCGCCGCCCCTGCTCCAGGCGCCCCCGCGTCCCCGGTCGGCCTTGCCATCCCACCATTCGCCCCCGCCGCCTCCGCCGTACGGACGGTTAATGAAATGCCCCTTCCGACGGCATCTTTTCCCGCCGCGGGAACGATTTCGACGCCGGGGGGATCCTATGATTTCGACCGGACCATTCGAGAGAAGGGCTTGGTGTGGGCGCTTTTGATCGCTTTCGTCGGAGGTTTTCTGGTTAGTCTGACACCCTGCGTCTACCCGATGATTCCGATTACTTTGTCGATAATCGGGGGTCGCAAGGAGAACACATCATTCTGGCGCGGTCTTGGTCTTTCGCTCACCTACGTCTCCGGTCTTTCCCTCACCTATGCGGTGCTGGGCATGGTTGTCGCGCTTTTTGGCGCACATATCCGGAGCTTCTTGCAGGGTGCGGCATTCCAGTTGCTGATGTCAGGAATTTTCGTGCTCCTTGCCCTTTCGATGTTCGACCTGTTCTTGCTGCAGATTCCAGATAGCCTTCGTCAACGCTTCGCTGGCGTAAAGAAAGGCGGGTTCGGAAGCATCTTCCTTCTTGGAATGGTTTCGGGGTTGATGGCCTCTCCTTGCATCGCCGCCCCGCTCGCCGGAATTCTCGCCTTCATCGCGGCTTCCGGAAGCCTGCTGCTTGGGTTCACAATGCTTTTCTCCTTCGCTTGGGGAATGGGCCTGATCCTGGTCTTCATCGGAGCGTTTTCCGGCTCGCTCAATTCCCTTCCTCAGGCCGGCGAGTGGATGGTAAAGGTGAAAGAGTTCTACGGATTCCTTCTGTTGGGAGCCGCGTTTTATTTCGCCCATCCGTTCATCGGAGTCCCGGGAGCACGATTGCTTGCCGCCCTCCTTCTGGCGTCTTTTGCCGGGTTTCTTGGGTTGTTCGCCCCGGTCTCTGCTGACTCGGCTCTCGGAGAGCGCGTCTCACGATGCTTCGGGGTGGTTGCCCTTGCAGTTGCATCCACATTCGCGATCGGTTCGACCCTGGCTTGGAGCGGCCTGGAACTCCCTACTACCGGAAAGGTTCAGGGAACGGTCTCCGGCAAAAACGATGCATCCTTCTGGCATGACCGCCTGGCCGATGGCCTGGAGCAAGCCGCCCGCGAGAGAAAGCCGGTTTTCATGGATTTTCGGGCCGACTGGTGTACCATCTGTCGGGAGCTCGAGGCAGAGGTGTTTCCCGCCCAGGCTGTTTCCCAACTCCTTGACCGTTTCGTGCTGGTTCGCATTGACGCAACTGCACCAACTCCCGAGGTCGACCAGGTGATGAAAAGGTTCGGGGTTATGGGCTTGCCGACACTTCTCATCCTAAACCCTGACGGCACTGAACTATCAGGCCGGCGATGGGTGGGAATGATTACGGCGAGCGCTCTTTCCGCCAACCTACGGGAGGCTTTGCGATGAAAACAACCTGCCATTCCACGGCGCTTCTTCTCAACGCCTCCCGGCCTCCTGAAACAACCATCCGCCGGTTTTTGTACAAGCCCGGCGATTCGCGCTGTTCTCGCTTCTCATGCTATACGAGCTACTCGAGCTACTTGAGCTACTCGAGCTACTTGAGCTACTCGAGCTACTTGAGCTACTTGAGCTACTTGAGCTACTTGAGCTACTCGAGCTACTCGTACAACTCGCGAAGTTTATGCTACTCATGCCACTCATGCCACTCTTACGTAGTGGAATCTTTGATACTGTTTTTCCTTTTTTGCAGCCCGGCTTTCGGACAGGATTCGAACCTTATCAATTTTTCGCTCAAAGATTGCACGGTCGAGGACGGTCTGAAGATTGCCGCAATGAAGGGTCAGTTCGGACTTGTCATTCTTTGCAAGAAACCTCAACCGCGCCTTTCAATGAACCTGGAGAGCGAACAACCTGAAATGGCTATTTCTAAAGTCGCCGAGGCGGCAGGGTTTGGAAACCTGATTGAGGGAAACATCCGTATTCTCACAACTCCCGAGATTGCTGCCTATTATCCGCGGTTCTCCCAGCAAGGTGTTGACCCGGGCTCTCCGACCATCAGCCTCGATTTTTCCGAAACCGACATCAGAGATCTGATGCGTGTGGTGGCGGAACATTCGAAAACGAGCATCGCCCTGGAAAAGAGTCTCCGCGGAAATTTGACCGTCCGGGTTCGGGACGCACCATGGCGATTGGTCGTTCACACCATTGCCGCGGCAATTGGCGCGGAATGCCGATTCACATCGAGCAATGTCTACATCGCCCCAAGGGGGAGAATCAATTCCCTGGTCGGCGCCGAAAGCCCTTCTGAATCAGCATCCCGAACGATCAGTCTCGACGTCCGCGACATGGACATCCGCGATATCGCATCCATGATAGCCCGCTATTTCTCCCACGGTTTCATCGCCGAGGCAACGGTTCGCGGGAATGTGACACTGAAGCTCCAATCAGTCGGGGAGAGCCAGGCGCTGGGATGGTTGGCCCGAAGCCAGGGCTTTGGAATCCAGCTTTTCGGCGAAACGTGGGTCATGGCGGACAGCCGGTATCTCGGCCTCGTTAACAAAAATTGGAAAGGACTTCCTCCCCTGCCGGGGTCGAAAACGATCTCCCTGGCCTTCCGTGACACAAGGCTCAAGGATGTTCTCGATGTTGTTTCTCGTCACGAAGGGTTCGAACTCGCGCCGTCCAGAGGCTTGGATGGTCACATTACCTTAAATATGATGGATCGGCCTCCGGAAGAAGTGTTCCGGCTCCTCGCTTCGGTTCACCGCCTTACCTACGAGGTCGCTGGAAACCGTGTAATCATCAAGCCCGAAGGTCCCGCAACGCAATTTCCGGATGAACCTGCGACTGTAAGCGGCCCGACCACGCCAAGCCTGACCACCCCAATGATGACAGGAATTGAGCCGACAACCTCCGCCCAGTCCGCGGAAGTTGAACCTCCAATCACCCCCGATGAAAGCGCAAAGAAACTCGTAGTTCAGGGCATCGTGGGCAATGAAGAACTTCGGGTCGCTGTCGCCGCGCTGAACGGAAAAATCATTCTTCTTCGAGCCGGCGGAACAATCAACGGTCGGTTCAAAATTCTGGAGATTCTTCCAGACCGGGTAGTGATCTACTTCATCGCCGAGCAAGTTCGCAGAACACTAACCCTTTCTCGTTGAATCCGACCGAGCGGGTGGGGTGTGCGACCTTTGAAGGATGTAATGGCTGTGAATGACTCAGGCTGCGTTTGGATGTATCTAGACCCTCGCCGAAAAGCCCCGGCGTCCTACTCGTCTTGCAATGAAACATGAGTGTAGAAGGCGATCGCGCTTGGCGCCAATTTGCCTGATCTGCCGAAAAAGTACCTTTTCGGCTAGGGTCTATCTACGTATCATCTCAATAAGTCGGGGGATGAGTGAAG
>MNYA01000494.1 GCA_001872985.1 bacterium CG2_30_54_10
CCGAGTTATTGAAAGCTTTGCGTGTAAGCATTACCGAGAAGCTTAAAACAGTCAAAGGGAAAGAGGAAGCTCAGCTTCGTTCCGCATCTGCTCGACTACGTGATCCCAAGTTCTCTGCCCGCAAGAAGTTCCTTGACAAATTGAAATCCTTGGGGTTAAATGAAGTTTCTCAATTCGAGTCTCTGAAGGAAACCAAGCGGGCAAAGCTCGGCGAGCTTGATCAGATCCGCGCCATGCAGCGGGAACTGACGTCCGGTCGGCTGCCGTTCTGATTTAAAGGAGGAAACCATGGAAACCAAAACTTTTCGCCGCACTCGTGTGGGGCGGGTAGTCGCCGACAAAAGTTCCCAAACCATAAAGGTACAGATTGAGGGCATTGTCCAGCATCCAAAGTACAAGAAGTACATCAAGCGCTCGCGAACTTTCATGGTTCACGACGCTGAAGAACAGTGCAAGCTTGGCGATCTGGTTCGCATTGAAGAATGCCGGCCGATCAGCAAGCTTAAAAAATGGGTCGTCCGTGAGGTTATCGAACGGGCTGATGAAAAGATTAAAGACAGCATGAAGGAGGCTCCCGATGATTCGGCAGGAAACGAACCTTAAAGTTGCCGATAATACCGGCGCCAAAAAACTGCTTTGCATCCGTGTCATGGGAGGCAGCAAGCGTACCTTCGGATACCTCGGTGATATCATTGTCGCTTCCGTAAGAGACGCTCTTCCCGACGGAACTGTGAAGCGCAAAGAAGTCGTTCGCGCAGTAATCGTGCGCACCAAGAAAGAATCGCGGCGTGCGGATGGCAGCTACATCCGCTTCGACGACAATGCTGCCGTCATCATCGGGCCCGATAACAATCCCAAGGGGACACGCATCTTCGGGCCTGTAGCCCGGGAGCTTCGGGAGAAAGCGTTCATGAAGATCGTTTCTCTCGCCCCAGAAGTTCTCTGACAGAGGCGCCAATATGTTGAAAACTGTTAAACTCAAGCGAGCTGTAGAAAAGCCCCATGTAAAAAAAGACGACACCGTCATTGTTCTGAGCGGTGAAGATCGCGGAAAGAAGGGTCGTGTGTTGCAGGTAAACCCCAGCCGAGGAATGGCTTTCATTGAGGGTGTGAACTTTGTGAAGCGTCACACCCGGCCAACCAAGAAGATCGGCAAGGGCGGAATCATCCAGAAGGAAGGTGCAATCTTCCTTGGCCGGGTTGGCCTTTTCTGCTCGCAGTGCAACAAGATAACTCACCCCAAGATCGTGGACCACGGCGGAGAAAAAGCCCGGGTCTGTAAACTCTGCAACGAACCCATCGGCAAGAAGTAAGCCTTCGGGTCGGATGCGAAATAAAAAAAGGAGAATTTCGGCATGGCAAAGACGGCGAAAAGTTCCCCGCAACCCCGGCAGCCGGGAACAAAGTCTATTCCAAGGCTGAAGCAGAAGTACCAATCGGAAATCCTGCCCAAGCTGCTGGTTGATTACAAAAATTCGATGGCGGTTCCAAGGGTCTCCAAAGTGGTTCTGAACATGGGTGTCGGCGCTGCCACTCAGAACAGTAAGCTCCTTGATGCTGCCGTTGTTGAGCTTACACAGATTTCCGGACAGAAGGTAGTCGTTACTCGCGCCCGCAAGTCCATTTCGAATTTCAAGCTTCGCGCCGGAGTCCCGATCGGTTGCTCCGTCACGTTGCGCGGCGACCGCGCGTTTTTCTTCCTGGACAAACTTTTTAATATCGTTATTCCCCGAATTCGCGACTTTCGTGGTCTGTCCCCAAAGTCGTTTGACGGTCGCGGAAACTACAGCCTCGGCCTACAGGAACAACTGGTTTTTCCGGAAATCAAATACGACCAGGTTGAGAAAGTACTGGGAATGAATATCACCATTGTTACTACGGCTAAAACAGACGGACAAGCCCAGGAGCTTCTGACTCTTTTGGGAATGCCGTTTCGCCGAACCCAGAAGAACTAGAAGGAGTCCTTATGGCCAAAAAGTCGTTGATTATGAAATGGCAGCGTCGCCCGAAGTTCACCACCAGAGGGTACAATCGCTGCCGGATTTGCGGGCGTCCCCGCGGCTACATTAGTGATTTCCAAATGTGCCGCATTTGTTTCCGGGGCTTGGCTTCCAAAGGTCTGATTCCCGGCGTAGCCAAGTCAAGCTGGTAAGGAGGAAATATCATGTGTATGACTGACCCGATCGGTGATATGCTTACCAGAATCCGGAACGCCAACATGGTCAAGCATGAAAGCGTCGAAATGCCTTCATCAAAAATGAAAATCGAGGTCGCCAAGATCCTGAAGCGTGAAGGCTACATCCGCGATTTCCGTTATTACAAATTTCAGAACAAGTTCAATCTGAAAATCTTCTTGAAATACGGTGAACGTCAGGCACGGAATATCCTGGGCATCTGCCGAATTTCCAAGCCGGGCCGTCGTCTGTTTAAGGGCAAGGATTTAATCCAGAAGGTTCTGGGTGGATTGGGCGTAGCTATTCTATCGACATCCCGAGGAATCATGACCGACAAAGAAGCCAAGAAGGCTGGCGTTGGCGGTGAAATCCTCGCTCATGTCTGGTAAGGGAGAAAGGTCATGTCGCGCATAGGCAAAAAACCCGTTCCCATCCTTTCCGGAGTTCTAGTGACCATCAACGGGCATTCAGTTTCTATGAAGGGGGCCAAGGGCTCCATTGCCAGAGATTTTACGCCCGATGTTAAAATTGCCCGGGAAAACGATCTGTTGATTTGCACGGTTCCTGAAAACAGCTCGAAGGTTGTCAGATCCAAGTTCGGTCTCGTTCGAAGTCTGCTTGCCAACATGATGACAGGCGTAACTCGAGGCTATACCCGACAGCTCGAAATTGTTGGCCTTGGATACAAGGCCAAGGTCGATGGCCCCAAAGTAGTATTCACCGTCGGCTATTCCCACAGCGTGGCTTTTGAAAGCCCTAAAGGCGTTTCGGTCAAGATCGAAGGCGTGAACAAAATCGTCGTCTCCGGAATTGACAAAGAAAAAGTCGGGCAGGTTGCCGCGGACATCCGGGCCATCAAGCCGCCTGAACATTACAATGCAGGAAAAGGCATTCGTTATGTCGGCGAAAAAGTCCGGATCAAGGAAGGCAAGAAGCTGGCTGCCTAACGGCGCCAGTTAATTGCGGAGGTTTGAGATGAACAAGACCAATAGAAAATCGCTGATGCGGGTCAAGCGGCATGACCGAGCCCGCTTCTATCTTAGCGGCACCACCCAGCGCCCTCGCTTGGCTGTGTTTCGCAGCTTGAATAATATCTACGCCCAGATCATCGACGATGATAAGGGCGTCACTCTGGCTTCCGCAAGCTCCATCGAGAAGGTCG
>MNYA01000504.1 GCA_001872985.1 bacterium CG2_30_54_10
CCAGCCAGCCCGTCAACTCCACAGGCGCCTTGCCGGCCTCCAATCAGCTCTAAGGCGCCGTCAGCGAGCTCAAAAACAGCCGTTTCTACTATCCTGTGAAAACTTCGGGGAATTTCCCCCGCGATAGCGGAGGTTTTGAATGAAAAAGACCGAGAAACGTTTCATGATCAAGGACTCAGGTTTGATCGTCGATTTGGTGACCGGGAAGAATTTCACCGTAAATTCAACCGGAATGGTGATCTTCAGAGATTTTATCGAAGGGCTTGAACCTTCCGAAATCCTCGAAGCGGTCTGCAATGAGTTCGGGGTCGATAGCGAAACCGCGCGGCGAGACATGGACGAGTTCTTGCTCGACCTTAAAGTGATGGGCATTGATGAACTGTAATATAGCCGTCACGGGAATGATCGCCTCAGAGAGCCCGGGCCCAGGAATGGGGATCATCCGCTGCATCAGGGAACATCCCGGTTTCAAAGGGAAGATCATCGGATTTGCCTACGACGCAAAGGAGTCGGCAATCTATCTTCCCGGGCTTTGCGACCAGGTTTTCCTGATTCCATATCCGTCCGCGGGAACCGAGAGCCTGTCCGAAAGACTCGATTACATCCTCTCCAAGACCCGGATCGACCTGATGATTCCTTCCCTCGATTCCGAGCTCGACAGCTTCATCAGACTTTCTCCGCGCCTCAAGAAAATGGGCGTAATGATGTGGCTGCCCACGAGCGCCATGCTCGAAGCGCGTTCAAAAAAACATCTGGCCAATGTGTGCGCAGAAGCCCGCTGCGGATATCCCAGGACGATCGCGGTGAACAGTTTTGAGAAGCTGATTGCCGGGGCTGAAGAGATCGGTTTTCCCGTCTTCGTCAAGGGAATATTCTACGAGGCCGAGTTGGCCAGAAACGTCGCCGAGCTTGAAAAATCGGCCCGCAGCATTTTTTCCCGCTGGGGTTTTCCGGTTCTTCTCCAGGAGCTCGTGGTCGGAGATGAGTTCGACATCGCCCTCCTCGGGGACGGCAAAGGTGGTATCCTCGGAATGACCGCGATGCGCAAAATGCAGCTATCCAGCAAAAACAAGGCGTGGGGGGGAATGACCATCGAGTCGGCGGATCTGCTCAAGGCGGTACGGAAGATCATCAAAGCCCTGGCGTGGTGCGGCCCGATGGAGGTTGAGATCATTCGCCGGAAGTCCGATGGAAAGTTTTTCCTCATCGAGCTTAATCCGCGATTCCCCGCCTGGATCTATTTCAGTTACGGCTCCGGATGCAATCTTCCGGGGCTGATGCTCGATCACCTCTTCGGCAAGGACGAGATGTCTGCCAGTCCGGACGAGGCTTTCGAGTCCGCCAAGTCTTCCAAGTCTTCCAAACTCGCCAAGTCTGCCAAGCCCACCGCGCCTGCCAAGCCTACCGCGCCCGCCAAGTCCGCCAGGACAGCCAGAACCAGATTCTCGGAGCCAGGGAAGATGTTCCTTCGCGTGGCGACCGATATCATCTGTTCGATGGATGAGTACGAAGCGCTTCTCGTAAAGGGCGAATTGTTCAGGAACAAGTGAGGGAAAAAATGACCAGAGAATACGTGAAACCCCGGATCATCCAACAAAGAGAAGGAATGATGAACAAGTTCGGGGCAGTGACGTCCCGGTTCGTTGACAACATCGAAGGAGTGAAAATCGCCAAGTTGACTGAGGAGTTCGGCTCCCCGCTATTCGTCCTTTCGGAAAAGACGATCAGGCAGCAGTATCGAAACGCCGTACGCGAGTTTTCCCTGCAATATCCTCGTGTCCAGTTTGCCTGGTCGTACAAGACCAATTATCTCGATGCCGTCTGCGCAATCTACCACCAGGAAGGCTCCTGGGCGGAGGTGGTTTCCGAGTTCGAGTATGAGAAGGCCATCAAATTGGGAGTTCCAGGCGAAAAGATCATCTTCAACGGTCCGTACAAGCCTCATGATGCATTGAAAAACGCCGCCAAACGGAAATCGAAGATCCACATTGACCACCTTGAAGAGGTCATCTCCCTGGAAAAAATCTCCCGGGAACTCAAGCAGCCGATTGACGTCGCGATTCGAATCAACATGGATACCGGCATTTATCCGATGTGGAGCCGTTTCGGTTTCAACCTTGAGAACCAGGAAGCCTACACCGCGGTCGCCAAGATCCATTCCACCGGCATCCTTCTTCTAAAAGGTCTTCATTGCCACATCGGAACATTCATCCTTGAGCCAAACGCGTACAAGGTCGCGGTTCAGAAGCTGATCAACTTCGCGAAGAAAATCCACGACGATTTTTCGATCAAGATCGAATATCTCGATCTCGGCGGGGGCTTCCCCTCAACCAACACTCTCCACGGCCAATATCTCCCCGGAAGCCAGGTCAATCCACCATTAGGAAAGTATGCGGAAGCCATTTGCGGAGAACTGATCAAGTTCGGAAGCCTGTTCGAGAAGCCGCCCCAATTATTCCTCGAAACAGGCCGCGGTCTCATCGACGAAGCCGGTTATCTCCTGACGACCATCGTCGCCCGGAAGCGCCTCAACGACGGAACTGCTGCGCTCATTCTCGATGCGGGAATCAACAACCTGGTTACCGCCGCCTGGTACAAGCATGAATTCATACCCGCCCAGGCTTACAGCGAAATACTCGAAAACACCGTCTTGTACGGACCGCTTTGCATGAACATTGATGTGATGCGGCCTTTGCTCTCGCTTCCGGCGATGTCGGCCGGTGAACGAATAATAATACATCCGGTCGGCGCGTACAACATGACCCAATGGACGCAGTTCATCCGATTGCGGCCGGCCATCGTCCTGATCGACACCAAAGGAAACACCCACGTAGTGAGGAAGGCCGAAACCCTCGCATATCTCACCCAATTGGAAAACATTCCCGCCCATATCAAAGAGAAAAAGTTCAGAGGAAGAGTCGTTTGATGCAAGCTGACTGCGGTGACACGATGCGAGGAAATGTTTTCCAGATCGCGGCCATTGATTCGGGCGCATTCCCAAAAAGAGGAAGCTTTTCGCAAAAACAGCAGTGGCAGCCCATCAACGAGGAAGGTGTGTTATTGCCAGAAGCGCAAGCGACGAAGCATGACCCTAGCCAGACCTTCGCCGAAAAGGTCGGTTTTTCGCCCTGCCAATTCACCGACACTCATTCGAAGCCACGTTTAACACTTACTTTCTCCATCCCGGGTTCGAAGTTCGAAGAGGCTTTTCGGCGAGGGTCTAGCCGAAAAGGTGCTTTTTCGGCAGGTCAGGCAAATTGGCGCCAAGCGCGATCGCCTTCTACACTCATGTTTCATTTCAAGACGAGTAGGACGCCGGGGCTTTTCGGCGAGGGTCAAGCAAGCTCGATCGAAAAGATTGCTTCGCTTCGCTCGCAATGACGCGTTCTCCTCTTTGGTGTGTCGCCACCAGCCTGGCGAACACCTTT
>MNYA01000159.1 GCA_001872985.1 bacterium CG2_30_54_10
AATAATTCGGGGTAATGCAATATGAACCATCGTAAAAATGTCAGTTCGAACGAATGCGAGAGATCTCTTCCCTGCCACGGGAACAAGATTTCTCCCTTCGGTCGAAATGACAATTCCCCCCAGAATTTTGAGAAGATTCAAATTTGGCTTAACTTAGTGGCATTCGCGCATGCCCCCGTCTTTTGAGAAGTTACTGGAATGAGACTCGATCGTAAAGCCGGAGATATGGTTGGAGGCTTTCGGCGGGCAATGACGCTGCTGGAATTGCTGGTTGTCCTGAGCCTTCTTTCCCTGGTGGTAGGGCTGGTGCTTCCCGATTTCGCGGCCCGTCTGCAGCTTACCCGCCTCGAACGCTTCTCGCACCGTCTGGATCTACTGTTTCGCGAATGCTTTCATTCCGCGGTTTTCTCCGGAACTGCACGATGGGTAGTTATGACCCCCGGTAAGGGCATTGAGGTTCACGAGAGGGTTCCGGAAGGTCCGCTGATCCAAACGCCCTTTTTGCGTTCCTTCCTTTTGCCGGATTGGATTTCCCTGGAAGGTTTCGAACATCCATGGTGCGCCTCGTCAGAAGGATTTTGCGATGCCGGGCCCTTCCTGCTCCGGGACAATAAAACCGGGGACCGGGTCACATTGCGGATCCGCCCTTACGATGGTGAGATTGTCAATCCATGAAGGTTCCACAGTTGTGCCATCTTAATTATCAGGGGCGCGACCAACAAAATATGCTAAATGCTCGTCGGACCCGCGACCGAGAGATTGTCATTGCGAGGCCCATTGCGCCGGAGCAATCTCGTGATGTCGGGGATTGCTTCGCTTCGTTCCCAATGACAACAGAGAGCTGGAGTTTAGCTGATCTTGGTGGCCACGATCCGGGGGAAGCATTCATGCTTTCCGCGGATTGTTGAGCTGGTATTCATGAAGGCTCCTCATTAAATGAAACCACACTCCATTTCCGCAACGGGTTTTTCCCTGATTGAGGTGCTTTTGGGTTTTGCCATTTTGGCGATGGCAGTGGGAGTTTCGGCCGACGGCGTCGGCATTTTGACGAAACGCCTGGGCAATGGAAGAATGAACCAGATTGCCCGCGGCCTCATTCAGCAGAGGCTGGTGGAGTTGGAGGCGGAGCCTCTACATCAGGGCGCCACAAACGGAAAATTCGGGAATGATTTTCCAGCCTTCGCCTTTCGGCAGACCATTGACCCGGTTTCCTATCTCGCCAAACCCTTGAAGGGGGTTTTTCGACTCCGGCTGGCGATCGAATGGGAGAACGAGGGTGTCAGGGACAGCACGATCGTGGAAACTTTCCTGACTGATTTCAGCGAAGCCAAAAAGAAAGAAGACAAATCTCAAAATGCCGGAAATGGTGACGGGGAAACCGTCCGCGCCCCGAGCGAAAAATGACGTCAGTTAAAAATTCGTATCTGCTTAATAATACGGGTGAAAATACATTTTTTCTGAGAATGCATTTTATAAAATGTAGAAATGAAGCAGCTTTCACTCATTCAAAAAAATGCAAATTTCAGAAGTACCCCGAATTATTGAGTAGATGGAAAAATTCTTCTCGGGAAGCCGGTTTTACTTTGGTTGAAGTTCTGCTGGCGCTTACCCTTCTGTCCCTGCTTTTTGCCCTTGCCAACGGCGCCCTCTTCAGCATGGGGCGGATATCAGGCAAAACCATCGCCTCCATGCAAAAAGCCAGAGCCCTGGAGTTTTGCGTGGAAACCATGCGCAAGGAGCTGGGAGAAGCTCGCTGTGACCCGGCCGACGATCGCTTTCAGTTGACCGGCGGCGAGGGCTTTCTTTCCTACTCTACTACGCGGTCCGAAGTCATTGCCCGAACCGATATGCCGCGTGGTTTTTTACAGGTCGAGTGGAAATTCGATCCTGACAAGAAAACACTGCAACGGACGGTAACAGATCTCGTCCAAAGAGGAAAGGAGATAGGGAAAACCGCATCGAGCACGCTTCTTGATGGCCTGATCCGAGTTTCCTTCGAAATGCATGATGGGAAGCAATGGACCCTTCTTCGCGGAAAGCCGACGGTACTTCCGGTAACGCAAGCGATAGCGGTTGAATTGGAATTCGATAAGGGGCAAAGCCCTTTTTCCACGCCGATCTACAAAAGCGCGTTTGCCATGCCGCGATGACAAATCGAAAGAAAGGATTTGCCTTGTTGGGTTCCGTCCTGTTTGCCGCCCTTCTGGTGACCCTTTTTCTGAAATATTTCGGGGAAGCCGGACTGCAGGCCCGAATCGATTCCAACCTGGATCAGGCCCTCCAGGGCCGCTTGGCCGCCCGGGCCGGTTTGTCCATGGGGTTGGCGCTTCTGTTTCAAGATCGGAATCCGACCGATGATTATGATGAATCCTGGAGCGAGATCCCACGACTTACTTCTAAATATCCCATTGAAGTAGGCAACGGAACTTGCTCGGTGACCATCTCGGACGAAGCAGCAAAGCTGAATGTCAATCTCTCCGACGAGGAAACACTTACAACTTTGTTCGAGAAGTTCGACCTGGGGCTGCTCGGCTCCGCCACCATTTTTGGGGAGCCTATCCGGCAGGGCGCTTCCAGACGATTGGCGCAACATATCCTGGATTACCTCGACCTCGACGACAGCCCACGCCCAATGGGTGCTGAAACTGATGCCTATCGGGCGCAGAACCTCCCCCCGCCTCGCAATTCCCCGATGCTGGATATCCGGGAATTGCGAAACATTCCGGGGTTGACCCCCGAGCTTTTCTTCCGCCAGGGCCGTCGCCCTGGTTTGAGCGACCTTTTGACCGTGGAGGGCGAGGGGTTCATCAACCTGAATACCGCGCGGCGGGAGGTCGTAGAATCGATTCCAGGCCCACCCGGGTATTTCGGTGAAAAGCGGAAAGCCTATTTCGACGCCTTGTACAAGTGCCTGCCGTTCAAGCGGGTGGCTGGATACTACGATTTTCTGGTAAGCTACGATCCTTGGATTCAGAAGCAATACTCGAATCGTTTCGTCCTTTTTTCCAGTTTTTTCCGCGTCGAATCTGAAGGATGGGTTGGAAAGGTGGTCCGGCGCATGACTGCCTTTGTCGTGCGAAGCCGCGTTGGAGAATACCAGGTGAAGCGCCTGGAGGAGGTGCCGTGAAGGGGAATGAAAATCATGACCGACCAGAGCGTCAGGATCTCCTGGAGTATCATCTCAATAAATCGGGGGAAGAGTGAAGGCAGACCGGAGGGCGCAAAGCGCCCGACCGCGGGGGATGAGCCTCGCGAATTCACCTCGCGAGGCGAAGGGGGGCGCGTGCCCCGAATGGTGCTTAGTTAAGCCTACTTTGGCTTCTCCAATATTTTTTCTACGATGGGTAAACACTGATGAACACGAATTTTATTCCGAGCATTTTTCTCAAGAATTTCCTTATCTAAGTGCCATTCGGGGCACGCGCCCCCCTTC
>MNYA01000334.1 GCA_001872985.1 bacterium CG2_30_54_10
CAACCAAACACCCCAATCGCGGGCTTTAGGTGCCGCTAAACAATAACCATGACAAGGATTATTGAGATGATACGATTATTGGTATCTACTCAATAATTCGGGGAAACTCAATGATTCCTGGCGCAAGAGATTTCTCCCTTCGGTCGAAATGACAGCATCGTTTGTCATTCTGAACAAATGTGAGGAATCTGCTTTGACGTGAAGATTCGGTTAATTCCCCTTTTTATTGAGCGGATGCGAATTAACTGAGATTTGGAATTAGAACATTCCGGGGATGTTCATCCCACCGGTTATTTGAGACATGTCTTCCTGCATCATTTCCTGGGACTTTTTCAATCCGGCGTTGACCGCCGAAAGCACCAGATCCTGAAGCGTGTCGACATCCTCAGGATCTACGGCTTCCTTGTTGATCTTGATGGAGACCAATTCCTGGCCGCCGGTGAAAACAACCGTTATCATTCCGCCGCCAACAGAGGTTTCGACGGTCTTTTTCTTGAGGTCTTCCTGGGCTTGCTGAATTTTTTCCTGCATTTTCTGCGCCTGTTTCATCAAACCCTGAAGATTCGGTCCGCCGGGTCCGCCGCCTTTGAACATGGCTGATACTCCTTTGTTGCGTTTGAAAATAAGCCGGATGGAATGATAGCACCCTCACCGCAAAACCGCAAACTTACCGCGTATCTTCTTCTGCTTGATCTGAAACTCCGTCTGCGCAAAGGGCTTTAACTCGAAGAAATAGGCTCCATTGGCCAGATGTTGCGGAAAATGCCATGGAATCCGGTTTTCCCCGGGCTTTCCGTTGTGTGATGTATAGTAGACTTCATCCCCGGCCATGTCGTATACGAAAAGCTCTATCTCGGCTGAGAAGGTCAGATAAAAACTGAAGGTGACCATATCGCCGCGTGCCGGGCTCGGCCAAGCGATCGGATGATCGATGCGGGTTTCAGGCAGATAACGGAATCTGATCGAAACCGCGGGATCCGTGACTGATGCGAGAACTATCGTGTCCCCGGCGGAAGCTCTCAGCAGAATGGCCCCTGACGAATTGGTGATATTCGCGAGGGTGAGATCTCCGCGAAACAACCCTGAATGGACGCCGGATTCAACCAGCGGAAACTCCACTCCCGATTGATCGGTGGTCGAGGTCGCTTTTATTCTGGTGGTGTCGATATTGACCCAATTGAGATCTTCCGCCTGGATTTCAATGAAAAGCTGCGCTTGCTGTAGATCTCCCTCGATCCGTTCGGCGTAGAATCCATCACGGTAAACCGACAACGCCTTTATCCGGGCTGGCGGGGTGTCCCCTTTTACCCGGTAATTGAACACCCTTCGCCGATTCGTCAAAATCGGGCTGCTTAATTCAACCTGCTCGCCGGGAACCAACGGCAAAAGCAAGCTGGGAAAGCCGCGGCCCGCCTCAAACCGGATCTGGTTCTGAAACCGCCGGGTCTCCGTCGCCGCGCCCGCCAGCGGAAGAAGTACCGGGGCGGTTGCATTGCGTTGGGTCAATGTTCTCAATGAAGGACTCTCTCTTGTACTCGTCCAAGGCCCCGAAGCAACCACCTCCACAAAAACCTCCGGCACGGAAATAACCCCCCCGGGCAATAACCTCGTAAAAGCTCTGTCTTCGTAGATGGTGATTCCATCGGTTCCGACAATCGTGAAACCGAAGGTCGGAACGGTAACCGGTTGTCCGAGAAGGTCGGTCAGATTCGCGAAAGACGCTGTACAACTCGCTCCGGGTGGCAACGAGCCGGTTGGCTCCCAACGCAAAACGCTCGATGCATTTCCCACGATAACCGAGCGCACCGGAACGACTGCGTTTCGCGCACGCAGCGTCAAGGAGCCCGCACCAGCCCCCAAGAAGATTTTGCGGGTGAAACTCGCCTCAATAACTGGAGTCTCGGAAACCTGGCGCGCTCCTGATGCCGGCGAAAACCCGATCAGACCAGGAAGAAATGGAATCGTGAACGAGATCGAAGGATTGCTGAAAAACTCGAGGGTGACGCTTCCGATCGTCCCGCGCGAATCGGGAAGCAGATACGATCCGGTAAAATTCCCTGGCTGCGCCGCGCTCTCCGAAAGAACAAGAGGAATGCTGCTCCCACTGAGCCGCAATCTTGTCTGCCTGGTTTCAGGCCTTCTGGAAAAAAGATTTGTCGTGGAGGCCACGACCAGGAGGGTTCCAGGGAGGGCTTCCCGCAACACCGAAACACGCTGCATTGCCACCGGAGGAAGCCCGGAATACAACTCCAGTTCAGCGAAATCCGGGCTCGATGTTCCGAAAAAAAACGAAACCGGCCGGGGACCGACTCCATCGGCTCCGAAAAGCCGATCGGTGCAAAAAACCTGATGCTGACTGCCGGTGGCCCAGGAATCCATCGGAGAAATCGTGATAGAGAGTCCGTCGGGGGAAATCGATCGTGCAAGCAATACTGGTGTTTTCGAGCCATCCTCACAAACCACTCCGGAGGCCAGTGAAAGCCCGTCCATCGGTTTATCGAAACCAAGAACGATCGGCTGGTCCAGGGTCAGGCCGGAACTTCCCGAAGCCGGATTCAAACCAATCAAAACTGGCCGCGCCACTACCTTCAGAGTTATGATGAAGACCGGCTTTCCTTGAGATTGAACGGTTATTGATGTCCCCACGGGAAGATCGATCGACATGCTTACCCTGAAAATTCCGGTGTTATTTCCCGTTTCTTCGAGCGTAACCTCGTCACCGGGAATACCGCCATCAGACGAGGTTACGCGAACACGGGTCGTATCTATTGTCGAAAAAGACCGATCGCACGCCCGGACCTCAAGATAAAGCATTCCGTCCGGAGGCACATGGGTAGAGGTCGCGGTGAAACTGGAATCCCGGTAATTGTCCAGTGATGAAACCTCGAGGGGCGGCGGTGGCGGCGGCTGCGTGCTGAACCTCGTCACGAAAGGCACGCCGAGTGGCCGCCCGCGCTGATCGAGAACATCCGAGGCAACGCGAATCTCGTAATTTTCGAGAAGTTCCATGAACGACCAGGGTTGGATGGTTACTTGAAGTCTGTCCGGGGACACGGTCAGCGATGCCGGTTCTACTGCATTCGTAAGCAACCTTGTAATAGTGAAACGCGAGAGGTCAACGCGGGCCGGATCGACCGGATGAGAGAAACTCCAACCGGGCCACGTATCCGCCGGAACCGCAACCGACCCATCGACCGGGAACACCCCGGTAATCCGGAAATCTGCCGTGACGAGGAAAGAAATACCAAGATTCGACGCCAGGTCGGGCGCGACCGACAAAACATGCCCCGGAGAATGCGGAACGCTGAAAGATCCCTCG
>MNYA01000020.1:0-2116 GCA_001872985.1 bacterium CG2_30_54_10
TTCAACCGAGGAAATGATTCGCTGATTGATGAGCTCGAATGCATTGTGAAACGCAGCGCTATTATCCGGGAGCATTTCAAAGAGATCTGCCCCAACTGAAAAATTGAGATAATTCAAGAGATCATGAAAAAAGAGGCGGTTCTGGTCACCGGTGGAGCCGGCTTTATTGGCTCGCATGTCGCACGCCACCTGCTTTTGAATGGTTATGAGGTGGTCGTTCTTGACGATCTCTCCGGCGGATTTTGCGAAAACATTCCGGAAGGCGCCCGGTTTTCACGAGGCGATGCTGGCGATAAGCAGCTCGTAGAGGGGATGTTCGCCCAATATCGGTTCAAACACGTTTTCCACCTTGCCGCGTACGCAGCCGAAGGACTCTCCCATTTCATCCGGGGTTTTAACTACAAGAACAACCTTTTGGCCAGCGTATGCCTCATCAATGCAAGCATCAGACATGAGGTCAAAACCTTCGTCTTTACCAGTTCGATTGCCGTTTACGGCAGGAATCAGCTTCCGATGACCGAGGAACTGACCCCGTCTCCCCAAGATCCGTACGGTATCGCGAAATTTGCTGTTGAACTCGATCTGCGGGCCGCCCACGAGATGTTCGGGCTTCACTCGATCGTTTTCAGACCGCATAATGTCTACGGCACGAATCAGAACCTCGGGGATCCTTACCGCAACGTAATCGGAATATTCATGAACCAGGTGATGCAAGGGAAGCCCCTTTCGATTTTCGGCGACGGAACGCAGACCCGCGCCTTCTCGCATATCGATGATGTTGCGCCGATAATCGCCAATTCCATCGAGGTTCCCGAGGCGCTCGGCAAAGTTTTCAACGTCGGAGCCGACCTACCGGTTTCGGTGATCGACCTTGCGGAAGAGGTTATGAAAGCGATGGGGAAGCGGGTTCCGATCGATCATCTTCCGGCGCGGAACGAGGTTCTGCACGCCTTCGCGTCGCACGACCTCGTGCGAAAGATGTTTCCCGATCGCCCGACGCCCGTTCAGCTCACGACCGGCCTTCGGGAAATGGCAGCCTGGGCGAAAAAGGCCGGAGCCCGCCAGGGTCGGGTATTCAAGAAAGTTGAAATCGACAGGAATCTTCCCCCTTCCTGGAAGGCACTTCTCGAAAAAAATGAGGACAAGAATGAAGACTACTGAGGTAGCGCAATGAAAACCTTTTCCCCCGGAGCAAGATTTCAGAAAGCCGTCCAAACGGAAAACATTCTCCAAATAGTTGGAACGATCAATGCCTATCATGCCCGCCTCGCGGAGCGGGTTGGGTATAAGGCCATCTATCTTTCCGGAGGGGGGGTTGCCGCCGGGTCGCTCGGCCTTCCAGATCTTGGTATTTCGACTCTCGACGATGTATTGACAGATGTGAGGCGAATAACCGATGTTTGTTCCCTGCCTCTGCTGGTTGATATCGACACAGGCTTTGGAGGCGCGTTCAACATAGCCAGGGCAGTAAAATCCCTGATCAAATCAGGTGCGGCGGGCTGCCATATTGAAGACCAGGTACAGACAAAGCGCTGCGGGCATCGGCCCGGGAAGGCGATCGTTCCGAAAGATGAAATGGTGGATCGCATCAAGGCGGCGGTCGATGCAAAGACCGACCCGGATTTCGTAATCATGGCCAGAACCGATGCCCTGGCGGTCGAAGGCATCGGAAGTGCGATCGAACGGGCATGTGCCTGTGTTGATGCGGGCGCCCAAATGATTTTTCCCGAGGCGATAACCGATCTTGAAATGTACACGAAATTCGCAAAGGCAGTGAAAGTGCCGGTTCTGGCGAACATCACTGAATTCGGCTCAACCCCGATGTTCACGGTCAAAGAGCTTGCCGGGGCCGGCGCATCAATGGCGCTCTACCCGCTTTCCGCATTCAGAGCCATGAACAAGGCTGCGCTCGATGTCTATCAAGCGATCCTGCACGATGGAACACAGAAGGGCGTGCTCGACACGATGCAGACGCGTGCTGATCTTTACGATTTCCTGGATTACCATAAATTTGAAAGAAAGCTTGATGAGCTTTTCAAAAAAGGAGAGAACAAATGACGGAAGGAAACAACCAAGGAACAGGAACGGGTACTGGCGCCGGAACAGGGGCAGGGGC
>MNYA01000020.1:2152-3314 GCA_001872985.1 bacterium CG2_30_54_10
GGCCTTCAAGCCAAGGAATCGGTCGCTTTATCAGGTGTCGTTGCGGGTAACACGGCCCTTTGTACGGTCGGCAAGTCGGGGAATGACCTGCATTATCGTGGATTCGATATCCTCGACCTTGCCGAAAAATGCGAGTTCGAGGAAGTCGCATATCTTCTCATTCACGAGAAGCTTCCGACCCAAACCGAACTGACCAATTACAAAAAGAAACTTCGTTCCATGCGGGGTCTTCCGAGCATTCTGAAGAACGTTCTCGAACTGATCCCCGCCGCCGCGCATCCGATGGATGTTCTTCGCACGGGTTGTTCCGCCCTCGGAACCATTCTTCCCGAAAGCGATGGGCACAACCTGACCGGCGCACGTGATATCGCCGATCGCTTGATGGCTTGCTTCCCTTCAATGCTCCTTTACTGGTATCACTACACGACAAACGGCAGACGAATCGATGTTGAGACCGATGATGACTCAATCGGCGGGCACTTTCTCCACCTCCTCCACGGGAAAAAACCCTCCGAACTTTGGGTCAAATCCATGCACTCTTCCCTGATCCTTTATGCGGAACACGAGTTCAACGCATCGACTTTTGCCGGCCGGGTTATCGCGGGAACAGCGAGCGATTTCTATTCAGCGATCACCGGCGCTATCGGCGCCCTGCGCGGCCCGAAGCATGGCGGCGCGAACGAGGTTGCGCTTGGCATCCAGTCGAGGTACAAAACCCCTGACGAGGCTGAAGCAGACATTAAAAAACGCCTCGATAACAAGGAAGTGGTCATTGGGTTTGGGCACCCCGTTTACACTATTTCCGATCCGCGCAACAAGGTAATCAAGGAAATCGCCCGCAAGGTCTCCAAGGATGTCGGCGACATGAAACTCTTTGAAGTTGCCGAACGCCTGGAAACCGTGATGTGGAACGTCAAGAAAATGTTCCCGAACCTCGATTGGTTCTCAGCCGTGGCTTACAATAAAATGGGAATTCCCACCTCGATGTTCACTCCCGTTTTCATCATGTCTCGCATCACCGGATGGTCCGCTCATGTCATCGAGCAACGCATCGACAATAAGATCATCAGGCCCGCCGCCAATTACACCGGTCCCGAAGATCAGAAGTTCACCACCATGGAAAAGCGCAAGTAATCAATAAGTAACTTTTCAAAATGAAGGG
>MNYA01000173.1:0-3298 GCA_001872985.1 bacterium CG2_30_54_10
AATCGCTTGGTTGCGGCTTGGCCGCCAGGAGAGCGGTGGCCGCCACGATCTGGCCCGGCTGGCACCATCCGCACTGGGAAACTTCCTCGGCAACCCAGGCCTTCTTGATGGGGTGGTCATCGGGAATACCTTCGATGGTCACGATGCTTTTCCCCTGGACATCTTTCACCTGAACCTGGCAGGAATGCTCGCGACCTTTCCATCAATGGTGACTGCGCAAGCGCCGCACAAACCCTGACCGCAACCAAATTTTGTGCCGGTGAGTTTAAGCTGCTCGCGGATCACCCATAGTAAAGGTGTTTCCGGAGTGACATCAACCGAACGCTTCTGTCCGTTCACTACAAGGTCAAACATATAAACCTCCTGAAAAATTCTCACCAAGGCATCCAAGGGCTGGGAAACAGCTCCGGGGGAGTTCTGAGCGAGCACCACCAAGGCCGGGTTCCTGGCAATCGTTTGGTCGGCATGATCTGAAACAGAAGTGATTTGCTCTTCCGGGCAACGGAAGCGTTCAACACGTTCGGAGAAGCGTAGGTCGCTGCTTTTTCCCTGGACTGACAGCCTTCGACAGCCAACTCCACGGCCGGAATACCCGCCCCCATTAAGGAGCCTCCACAAAATTTATCCGTGAAAATCATATCATAGAATACCTATTAGAAGGCTAATTTGCTCGGAATAATGCCGGCGCCGAAAGAGTCGCATTTTTCGGAATGTATTGAAATGTATTGAAAAATCGTATCTGCTCGAAAAGAAGGGCCATTAGCTGTACCCTCGCCGAAAAGGTCCTTTTTCGGGCGATCGAACCTGATTTGCGCCAAGCTTGACCGCGTTCAACACTCATGTGCCATCGCGGGACGAGTTGGCCGCCGAGGCTTTTCGGCGAGGTTCTAGCTGATTCTCAACATAAAGCGAGATTCCTCACATTCGTTCGGAATGACAAACGATGCTGTCATTATGACCGAAGGGAGAAATCTCTTGCGCCAGGAATCATTGAATTCCCCGGAATAATTGAGTACATACGAAAAGTCCAATCTTTTCCACCTTCTGGAATACGCAGTGAAATCGTGATAGATTCAATTGGGGAAGATCGCCAAACTCAGGAGTCGTTTTTTGGAGCAAGACCAGTTCAACCGCAAAGAGACTCAAAGTCAAAGCCCATTCAGGGCAACCGGAGCAGCATGGGATTTTCCCTTTCTGTTCTTGATACTTCTTCTCACGATACTGGCATTTCTTCCTTCCCTGTGCGGAGAGTTCGTTTTCGACGAGCACAACCTCGTCATCGAAAACAGGCGGCTGGGCAGTCTCGCGCAAATTCCATCATCGTTCTTCCGACTCGAGGAGGAAACAGCCGTGGTATCCCACGACATCGGAACAGTGGGCCGCTACCGGCCGTTACCAGCCTCCATGGGGGTTATCGCATTCAGACTTTTCAAGCTCAACCCGGTCTGGTGGCATGTCCTCAACCTCGCCCTCTACCTGCTTACCGTAACCGCAATCTATTCAATTTTCCGCCATTTGAGCCCGGATCCCTGGGTCTACCGACCTGCCACCCTTTTTTTCGCTTTGCATCCGGTTCACACCGAGGTGGTCGGATGGGTGGCCAATTTTGGAAACACATTGTTTGGCCTGGGTTTCGCAATGGCCTTATGGTTTCACATCGAATCAAGGAGAACGGCAACCCGCGGTCTCGCAGTACTTTCCTTCGCGTTTTTCCAGGTGGCTCTTTTTTCGCGGGAAGGCGCTCTGACTTTTCCTTTGGCGATTTTTGCCTACGAGTGGTTTTTCGCTGAGGGAAATTTGTCTTCGCGCATTATCACCTCCCTGAGAGGAATCATTCCCTCGCTTCTAGGAGTGGCCTTCTACCTTTGTGTTCGCTATTTTGCCCTGGGCGGCGCCTTGCGGATGGCCTCTCAGTCGACGGTTCCATGGAATACCGTTTTTTTCTCCATTCCTCAGGCGCTTGTGAACTACATCAGCTTGCTTTTTTTTCCGTACAAGCTCTCACTCGTTTACCCGTTTTCTTGGGTTGGAGCGTTAGACCAACCCGGATTTTGGGGAAGTCTATTAGTCGTATTTGCACTTGGTTACCTCCTCCGGAAATTTTCCGAGCGCCGGCTTGAAGATCGTGGTTCGGTTGGCTTCGCTCTTGCCTTCATGGCCGCAGGGATCCTTCCCTACCTTCACCTACGAGCATTGTCGCCGGAACTCCTCCTTCAAGATCGTTATCTGTACATTTCCTCGATGGGCTTCAGCCTTTTGCTGGCATTGCTAGCTCTCTCGGCGGCGACCCGCCTTCTTCGCTTCAAGGGAGCAAGCGTCATTCTAATCGTTCTGATTGCAGGGTTGTTCGGATGGACGTCTTTCCAGCAGAGTTTCGTCTGGGCAAATGATGTAACCCTCTTCAGCCGCGCGCTCGAAGTGAGTCCAAGATCGAGCCTGGCGAATCAGAATATGGGAATGGCTTACTTGCAGATCAACCGGCTCGACGATGCCAGGAGATGTTTTGAGGCCGGAATCGGTCTTGGAAACGCGGCCGCCGGGAACGCCGGTCTTGGAGATGTGGCCTTCGCCCAGGGGAATTTTCAGGCCGCGGTTGGCGCCTACGAACAATCCCTGGCCTCCAACTGGAGCTTCTCGGCAAATTTGCTCCGAAACCTCGGATTGGCCTACTACCAGATCGGCGACGATGACCAGGCTCTTCGGTCGTTCGAACTTCTCTCATCACATTTTCCCGAAATCTCTGAGGGATTCCTTCATTCAGGGGTTCTTCTTCTTAAGCGCAAGGAGTTTCTCCCCGCGATTGATCGCCTTCGCCAAGCCGGCGCCATCGACCCGGGAAACTACAATATTCCCTACTTCATCGGGGAGGCATTCGAAGGAATGGGAAACCGCGCTGAAGCGATAAAAGCCTATCAGGCAGCCCTTTCGCTTGCGCCCGGCTTCAAGAAGGCGCAATCCAGACTGAACACTCTGGAGAGCCCCGCAAAGTAGGTGGCTCATTGTAAAGTCAGCAAGAGACATGCTAGGCTTGAGTCAGGGGAAAGATGAAAGCCGTGATTTCATATCACACGCACACCAAATGGAGCGATGGAGCTGCCAGCCCGGCAGAAATGTTGCAGGAGGCCCGTCGGATCGGCCTTTCCGAGATCGGGTTTTCCGATCACCTGTTCATCCACCCGCGGATAACCAATCTGACGTGGACCATGACCCCCGAAGCGGTCGAACCCTATACCAGAGAGATCCTTGCCCTGACCCGGGATAGCTCCACGCCGAAGGTGCGGCTTGGCCTCGAGGTTGA
>MNYA01000173.1:3321-5164 GCA_001872985.1 bacterium CG2_30_54_10
CCTTTGATTTCGTGATCGGAAGCATTCATTACACCAGGGAGTTCCCGGTGGACATGAATGCCCGCCTCTGGGACTCAATCTCGGAAAGCGAGCAGACAGAGATTTGGCGTGCATATTGGGTTGGCATTAAAGAACTGGCTTCAACCGGGTTGTTCGACATCGTCGGTCATCTCGATCTTCCGAAGAAGTTCGGCCATCGGTCGGCAATCGAACTTACCGGGGAAATCGATGCAGCTCTCGACGCTATCGCCAGCGCAGGGATGGCAATCGAACTGAACACCTCGGGGTGGTCGTATCCGGCAGCCGAGGCCTACCCCTCTCCCGCCCTCCTGAAAGCCACGCTGAATCGCGAGATTCCCGTTTTGATCAGCGCCGATGCCCACCAACCGGCGCACCTTACCCGAGATTTCGAGCGGGCTTCAATACTTCTGCGGGATATTGGTTTTCAAAAAACGGTACGTTTTCAGAAGCGGGAAATGTTCCCCGTTCCCTTGCTTCCCTTTGTTTCGTTGTGAAAGCTGCCCCGCCAGCCTGATTCCCTTGAATGGAGCGCTCCAGAATGCCAAGACGAATATTTGCTTTTTCCTTTTTTTCCTTCGTGGCGCTGTCTATTCTCTGCGCTGAAAACCTCTATCCGAGCCAATCTCGCCCGAACCCATTGAAGCCGGATTTCTGGGTGAGGGGAATGCCCGATGCGATACAAATAAACAGCTACACTTGCGGGGTCGCGGTTTTCCAGTCTGTTGCGCAGTATTTCAACCATTGGGGTTATCAGGAAAAATATGCGAAGGAACTCGGAGCGACACCCGATGACGGCACCCACCCTGCCGCGATAGTAAAGGGCTTGCGTAACCTCGGTCTGAGTGCCGATATCCGGGAGGGCTTGAGCCTCGGCCAGATAAAAGCCGATCTCAAGGCGGGAAAGGTGGTTATTGTTGATTACCAGGCCTGGAACCACAAGTCGAAAGGCAAAGTCTACTCGACCGAATGGGAAGACGGCCACTACAGCATCCTGGTCGGGTATAATTCCCAACTGCTGTTCCTGGAAGATCCTTCCACGCTCGGAACGATCGGTTATCTTACAAACACCGAGTTCCTGGACAGATGGCACGATTACGAAACGGAAGGCGGAAAGCGCCGAGAGTACGTCCACATGGCGATTGTCATCGGCGGTCCCCCCACGCGACAGCCGCTGTTCACCCACATCGACTAACGTGCAGTTAGCCCATTATTCAATGGTCTTTGTGTGCTTTGTAATTTTTGGGGAGCAGCTTAGCCCTCTGGGCACGAGATTTCCTCCCTCGGTCGAGATGACAGCATTTTTGTAATACCGATCGCAAAAAGTCCATTCGTAACCCATGTTCCGTAGGGGCGGGTTTGAAACCCGCCCCTACGGAAATGTTGCACGAACGGAATAAATGGGATTGGTATACCATCTTTCGATCGCCAGTTTTCAAGACAACATTCAAAGCACTAGCTCTTTTTGGGAATGCACCCTTCACTTCAGAAGGCTAAACACTTGCAGGGGCTGTAATTTAATCTCTTAGGAATTTGCTATTAGCGCAAAATTCGGTTGGATTTCTGATCAAACAGCGACCCTCTTAATCATAGCGACAACCTTTTCCGGAAAATCTGACATGGCGATTAGGGGCTTGAGCTTCGATGGGATCTTCTCGGGAGAATCCTGAGTTTTTCGGAATGCCTTGCGCAGTGTGTCGATATTGATTTCAGCGAAGACTTCTTCGAGAGATGCTTTTCCATTGAACAGGATCTTCGTGTAGATATTGCCAACCAGTCGGTCAACCTGTTTCGCTCAAGCTCACAGGTTACCTCCATGTTCCGT
>MNYA01000174.1 GCA_001872985.1 bacterium CG2_30_54_10
AGAATAGTAGCCTTCGATGAGCGGGGAAATCAGCTCTTTAGCCGCGAACTTACGGAAAGTGGCTTCACCGAGTTTTTGGAAAAGTTCCTCACGCTTCAGTGAAAATTTTTCGGCCTGAAGGGCTTTCGAACTCTTCGGCGCCTGCTTGGTGAAAAAACCTTTTAGCTGCGCGAAGAATCCTTCTTTTTTCGTGGGTTGGTGGCCGTCTTCCTCGTCGGTGTATTTTTGGATGTAGTAGTTCATTCTCAAAATCTCATGGCTGATCGTCAGAAGCTCAGGAAGCTGAAGATCGCCTTGCTGATAGATTTCAAAGACCACCCGCCCGGCTTCTTTCTGGAGTTCGCCTTGTTCCTTCTTGAGGTCGTTGACAGCGAAGCTGATTGCAGCTCTCTGGGAGAGGCCGATGGCTTCTTCCTTCCCTCGGCGGAAAAACTGGGAAACCGTTCCGGCCAGGTCTTGAGCGGGTGGCGGAGTCTGTGTGGCCTTTTTATCGGCCGCGACCTCGGGTTCGGGAATCGGTCCCACCATGGTTGTCTCGGGAACAATCTCGCCGAATTTCTCCTCGAACAGCTTCAATGCTTTGGCGGCTGTACTTTTGAAAGGCTCTTCGCCCGATATCGACGTGACGTGCAGGAATTTGAATGAGGTGCTGTCCTTATAGTTCGCCAGTGCGATGATAGCTTTCACCCTCGTGTCATGGGAGCCCGTGGCTTTTGCAGCCTCAATAAGAAGCGTGATTGCCGCGCCCGCATCAATGTGGGAAAGAGCGTAGATCGCGCTGACCTTCAGCCACTCTTCATCGGATGCCAGCATCTTCTTCAACTCGGCGAAGACCTTCTCTTCGCCGAAAGCCTGGAGCGCTTTCGCGGCGACAGCCCGAATGCGATTGTCCTGATCTTGAAGAGCTGCGAACAACGATGGGATGGCCTCTTCGGCCTTCAGATGCTCAAGGGCTTCGATCGTGTTGGACCGCACCCGACTGTCGGGATCAGTTAGAAAGGGGCTCAACTGACCGGCTTCTTCTTTCGACATAAATTGCTTCAGACAACTGATCAAAGTTGCCTTCACGAAATCATGCCGTTCCGTCTTGAGCATTGCCACAAGACGGTACTTGAATTCCTTGCGACCTTCGTGCGCGATCTGCATCAGGGCGGAAACACGATCCTCATAATTCGCTGATCCAAGGGACATTTCGGGGGATTGCTTGTCAGGCTGGCCTTCTTCCTGGAGGTTGGCCTGACGCAGTTTGTCGATCGCTTTCCTGGCAAAAAAGCGCACCGAGACGTTTTTGTCCCTGGTGGACTTCATCAAGACCCCGACTACCTCGTCGCGGGTTTTGCGATCGGGAATCTCGACCTTCATGAAGGTCATGGTGGAGAGGGCTCGAAGGTCGTCATCGGGGTTGGCCAAGTCTTTCAGAAGTCGCTTTATGTTGAGTTCCATGCTCTTATACCAGATCCTTGGGAAAAGTTGCCGGCCAGGAATCGGACCGGTGAGGGCTCGTCGACCGTCTCGTCAATAGGCTCGCGCCACGAACACCCTTCGCAGGCCGGGTTTTCCACAGACCGCGCAGGTGTCGATCTCGGTCGCCGGGTTGAAGCAACGGATCGTGGCCCCGGCCTCAGACTTAAACTTGTCCTCGCAGGCTTGCTCACCGCACCAGGACAGATCCGCCATTCCATGTTTTTCTTTGATCGTGTCGACGAAATCGGCAAAAGTTCCAACCCGATGCGTTCGAGATTCGAGGTTCTGTTTTGCCTGCTGGAAAAGAGTCTTCTGGATTTCGCCCATCAAACGGCCGGCCTCGGCCTCGATATTGGCATCGGGAATGAACATCTTTTCGCAGGTATCACGACGCACAAGGCAGACCTGGCCTTTTTCCATGTCCTTCTGGCCGATCTCGACGCGCAATGGAACACCCATCATCTCGTATTCCGAATACTTCCAGCCTGGTTTATATTCTTCCCGGGCGTCGAGGTGGACACGGATGCCAGCCTTCTGTAGGCGCCCGGCAAGTTCTTTCGCCTTCGTGTGGACTGCGGTCCCGTCTTTGTAGACGATGGGTATCACGACGGCCTGAATCGGAGCGATGCGGGGCGGAAGCCGCAAACCTCGATCGTCACCATGTTGCATGATGATAGCACCGATGATGCGCGTGGACATTCCCCACGAGGTCGTCCACACGAATTTTCGTTCGCCATCCGAATCGAGGAAATTGATTTCGAATGCCTTGGCGAAATTCTGGCCCAGATCGTGCGACGTTCCTGCCTGAAGGGCTTGGCCATCAGGCATCAGGGCTTCGATAGTGAATGTATTCAACGCCCCGGCGAACTTTTCCTTCTGGCTCTTTTCGCCCCATACGAGCGGGATCGAAAGCTCAGATTCAACGAAGTTGCGGTAGACCTCGAGCATTTGAGCTACTTCCTGCTTGGCTTCCTCGTGAGTGCGGTGGGCGGTATGCCCTTCCTGCCAAAGAAACTCCGTCGTCCGCAGGAAGGGACGAGTCACCTTTTCCCAGCGAACAACGTTCGCCCACTGATTGATCATTACCGGCAAATCGCGATAACTTTCGATCCATTTGGCATACATGAATCCGATGATTGCTTCAGACGTAGGCCTGATTGCAAGACGTTCCTCGAGGATTTCTTTGCCGCCCTGGGTCACCCACGCGACTTCCGGGGCGAAGCCCTCGACATGTTCCGCCTCTTTGGTCAGGAAACTCTCGGGAATGAAAAGTGGAAAATATGCATTCTGATGTCCAAGACGTTTGAACTCAGTGTCGAGAAACAGTTGGATTTTTTCCCACAAAGCATAGCCGTAAGGTCGGATGATCATGCAGCCCTTAACCGGGGAATAGTCCGCCAGACGTGCTTTCAGGACTACGTCCGTGTACCAGCGGGAAACATCCTGGGACTTGGGCGTGATCGCCTCGAGAGTTTTCTTGGCAGAAGGTTTGGTTTCCATGTTTTTGATTGGCCTTTCAAGGAGTTGAGGACAACAAATTATAGGTTCCGCACCGCCCCCTGTCAAGCCGTAATTCCGGTTGGAACACGGTTTCATCAAGGGCTGCCACCGCCGACTCGCTGAAAAACATTTTATCTGGTTGATGCGTGATTACCAAGGAACACTAAATTTCTCCTTCTGTGGCCTACGTTGCCTCCATGGTTTTCAAGAATTTTTTGAGGCGTTTAGCACTTTTTGGTAATCACGGGTTGATGCGTGACTGCCAAACTTCACTAAATTCATGTTTCAATGCCTGCTTTGAAATGTTCTGTCGGAATCCAGCGAAAAAGTCGCAGCGGCTTCCAGCCGCTGCGACGCATCATCTTGCCGCGTCCACTATTTGGGGCCAAACCGAGAAATTTAGCGGACATTGTTAGTCGCGGGTTGATGTATCATCTCAATAACTCGCGGAAACTTCGAAAACAACGGA
>MNYA01000296.1:0-5365 GCA_001872985.1 bacterium CG2_30_54_10
GCCGCCGATCGAGGCGCTGCAACTAACGGGATTCCAATCACGGAGAGAATCTCCGCCAAAGATTTGACGAATGAACGGATCCTGGCCCTGATCGGAAATTTCTCATCACCCAAAAGGGAACGGTTTCGTGCGGTTCGCGAAGCCGGGGAAAGGGAACTTCACTCCGCCGTTCAGGTATTGATCGAGGTTCTATATGAGCCCGAACCCGCGATTTCAGCCGCTGCCGCGGAAAGTCTCGGAAAAATTGGAGACCCGCAAGCAATCGAACCTCTGCTCGAGGTTACACGTCGCAACGATATTAAAATTGCTGATTCATTCCCTAAGGGGTTTGGTAGCAAACAAGCCCCCACGTCCGTTCCAATGGCTGACGAACAGACAGATGCACCCAAGCAGAATAACCCCTTCAACTACAAGGAAATGACGGTGTTCAAGATCGACTTGCTTCCCAAGGAGTATTTCCAAGCCGATGGAACACCTATCCCGCGTCGCGAACTGGTTTTGAAGGGGCTCAAGGACAACGATCAACAACTTCGGAAGATGGCCGCCAAAGCGGCAATCGGGGTTCAGGACCCGGATCTTGTTCCGGTGCTGATCGAGACTCTCAAGAACCCCTATGAGGTTGAATCGGTGAGGTATCTTGCAGCGGAAGCTCTTGGCGAGATGCGCGAGGAAAAGGCTTGCGAGCCCCTTCTTGATGCCCTGAAAGACGAGAATGTCGCGGTCAGATATTCTGCCGCATCGGCGCTCAGCGGAATCGGGGGTGATACCGTGGTGAAGGGGCTTGTCGACGCGCTCAAAGACCAGAACGAATTCGTCCGATCCCAGGTCGCGTACGCATTGGGGCGCATCGCCGATCCGAAGTCCCTGGACGCACTTTTCGGAGCGGTCTCGGATGAACATGATGCAGTGAGGTTTTCCATCGCCGAAGCACTCGGGAAGTTTCCCTGCGGGGATGTAATGACTGAGCTGGAGGGCCGTCTTTCAAAAGCCGACTGCGGCATGCGCCTCGCGTTAGTAGAGGTTCTGGGCCAGATCAAGGACGATCGGGCCGTGGAAATACTCCGAAAAGTTCTTCGTGACCCCGACTCGGATATGAGTTTCAGGGCATCCCTTGCCCTCATGGAACACAAGAGCCTCGATGCCATTGACGATCTCGTCGAGGCATCACGACGGTTGGACCGTGAGTTGATGGACTGGTTGGCCGGCTCTGCCTCTGGAAGCAGTTCAGCGCATCAGGACACCGTTTCGGAGCAGTTCAAGACCTTCTCAACAATGAACGACCGGGGGGGTGGTGAAGACCAGGATGCCGCTCTTGGGAAGCTCGCGGTCGCCCTTCAGCATACGAGCCCGAATGTCCGTGGATGCGCGGCGAACGCACTCGGTGATTTCCGTCTTCCTGCGGCGACTCAGCTTCTGCTGACCGCGCTCCAGGATGAGCAGGAGTATGTCCGTGCAACCGCTCTGGCATCCCTCGGAAAGATCGGAGATGCCAACATTTTGCCGACCCTGGAGAATTACCTGAAAGACCCATCGGAAGAGGTTCGATATTCCATGGCAAAGGCTCTCGGAGGATTCAAGGATCCACGAGCGGCCAAGTTTCTTCAAGCCATGGCCGCCAATGATTCTTCCGCGGATGTCAAGCGAATCGCCCGCCTTGGACTTGAAAACATGGGTTAATGAGGGTACCCTGAATGCCCGACTCCAAACCGGAGAAGATTGAGGTTCCGAGGAGAACAATATGCTAACTGATTCAGAATTCGAAAAAGTGACGGAAGAGGTTTTCAAATTTCATACCAAACGGGCGCCCGGCCTTGCGATCGGGGTTGCAATGGTGGACCTGGCCCGGGATCTTCTCGGGCCGGTAAAGGGTCGCCTGAACGTCATTTCCGAAACCCAGGCCTGCCTGTCTGACGCGATCCAGATAATGACCGGATGCACTACAGGGAACCGTTACCTTAGGGTCTTGAAAGACCTTGGAAGATACGCCCTGACACTTTTCGACCGGGAAGATGGTCGCGGTGTGAGGGTTTTTATCGACCTTAAAAAGATAGACGCAGAAAAAACTCCCGAATTGTACAGGTTTTTCCGGCGCGAAAGAGGGGACGCAGTAAAGAAAGGCGGGAACGCGCGAGAAGTGTCCGGAGCGACTATCCTGGGAGAATTCATGCAAGTCAAACGCGATATTTTCGGGTCGCAGAGAGTGAAAGTCATCGACCATGGGAAACCTACGATGCTCAGGGCTCGTGTCTGCGGCGAATGCATGGAATCTTTCCTTTCAAGGGATGAAACCCATGACAAGTGCGACTTCTGCTCGGGAAAGTCGCGTTATTTCGTTCAAGCGTGAGAACTTTGCAAAATTCGTGGTGGCAGGATTCAGCTGATGAAGGGCTGTCATTGCGAGCGAAGCGAAGCAATCCTTCTGATCCGGATTGCTTCGTCGCCGGGGCTCCTCGCAATGACAAATCGCCATCAGTTAATGCGCTTCCACTAACGTATTTTGGCGGTGGCGATCGATCGGAGTATTCCATCATTCAAAGGTGGATTCGCGCCTGCCTTCTGTTGGGATTTCTGTTGGCCTTTTTTCCCATGAAGCCCGCACAGGGCTGTGATGATGCGATTCTCTTGCTCGTTTCAGGAGCCAACCCCGGTGACAGGTTCTGCAAGCAACTTTTGGATATGAGCCGATCGCTTCGGGACATGGCCGGGGATCTCCTCGCGTACAACAATATGGCCGCGGGGCGAAAGTTGGATGGGCTCCTGAAATCCTGGATTCAATTCGACACCGGGATCATGCAGAGCCCTCCGTCCGCCCTCCAGGAAGACCCCGATGGACAGCGCAAGGTGAAGCATATCGCGGATCTTCTTGGGCTGATAAAAGGCCTCTTCGATCGTCAGGATTTCGATGGCGCTCATTCCCTCATCGAACCCGTAGTAATTAAAATGTCGGCCCTCAGCTCCCTGGTGCTGCGGCAGAAATCCCTTCAAGATTTTCTTTCAACCGAGTTTCTGCTTACCACGTTGAAACCAGGTTTTCAGGGGCTTTCAAATCAAGACTCGGCTGCCGCCTTGGCGTCGTTTTCCCTTGAAATTGAGGCTCTGCGGCCGAAACTTCCTCCAGAGACACAGAAACCGATCGCAGAAATCAGTCATTCAGCGAGCGAGTTCCAGGCCATCCTGAAAGGCGCAGCGGAACCACGCCGTTCGCAAGTGGCGACTGAATACACATCCCTGATGAACAAATTCGCCGGTTTGAAAAAAGAGCTTCTCGATAGGAAATGGTTTACGAGCGGGAAATGATGAAAGGCGCGTGTATTGGGACGCTACGGCGCGTGCCCGTTCTTTTTGGCCAGAATCCAGTATGACTTGCCGTCAGGAACCATCTGCACATTTCTGAATCCACAGGCTTTGGCGAGCTCAACGACTTCCAGAGGCGGCGGAGACTGGGGTTCCTCCCGGCACGCCGCGTCTTTCGCTCTGATGGCCTTTCTGGCGGTTTTTACCTTTTCCCTAACATCGCCGGGAATATCAGGGCCGAACCCTCTTCCGATGAATGCTGATCCGCCAGGAACGAGAATCCGGAAAATCTCGGCCCAGCCGCGTGCAATGTCGGCCCAAAGATGCATCGAGTTTCTGCTTATGGCCAGGTCACAACTTGCCGAGCATATCGGAATGGCTTCAGCCCTGCATCTTATCGCGTGGCCGCGACACCCGATCAGCTCGAAACGAGCTCGGGCGTGTGACACCATTGCCGGATTCTCATCGAGCAACAAACCAAACCCGATCCCTAAGGCGAAAAGAGCTTCGAGCCATTGCCCCGTTCCACCGCCCAGATCCGCGACGGTGAGGCCGGCCAGGCGGGGTTCCGCGCGTGAAACAACCGAATCGCACAGGAAGGGGAAGATGGGCTCCAGCGCCAATTCACTTTGTTTGATATATGAATCCGCGAAGTCGGTCATTGGTTCAGATGAATCCAGAAATCATCCCGCATGCGGCTGAGAATACGACCACGAGCGCCAGAAAAGTGAAGGTCTTCTTTTTCCCGATGATCGGCATAATGGCAAAAACACTCGGCAGGCTGACGCTTGGGCCGGATAGCAAAAGAGCGAGGGCCGGGCCTTTGTGCATTCCCCATCGCATGAACAGGTCCACGACGTTTACCCCGACGATGGAGCCGAAATAAAGCATTGCTCCGATAAGGGAAGAAATGAGATTCGCCAGGATGGTATTTTCCCGGACCGTTCCGAGATAATCGACCAGCGATGGGGCTCCACCGAGCATTCCCGAATAGAAAATACCCAGAAAAACCATCGGCAGGATCTCGCCGACTTGGCGCCCTGTGCGCTTGAGCCACTTACGGGTTTCATCCCAGGTGAACCATGCTTTTAGAACCCCGATGACAACCAGAATCTCGAAAAGAAGGGCTAAGAGCTTCCCAGCCAGGGCGGCAATTCGAGTTGCCATTTCCGGGTCGGTGGCGCCGAAAAAAGCGGAACCAAGTAAAGAAGCGGGAACCAGATTCCTGGTAATGAAGGATAGAGCATCAGTTGACGTGAGCATGACGAGAATCAGAAGGCAGAAGAAAAGCCCTTCTTGAGCGGCTGAGCGGTTCCCCTTCTTTCCGGATGCCTCATCGGCCTCGGGTTCGGTAGACTGTTCGGGAAAGATCATGAACATGATCAGTCCGATTCCGATTGCGGATATTGCGACGCCGATTACCCGACCCCAAAGCATTGACGCCGGGAGGATTTTCCATGTGTAAATCAGGGAAATCAGATTGATGGCGGGGGAGGCGTAGAGAAATGTAATCGCCGGCCCGATTCCGGCCCCGCTTTGAAGGACGCTCATGAAAATCGGGAGAACGCCGCACGAGCAGACCGTTAGAATCGCGCCAGCAAGTGAGGCGATCGGGTATGAAATCAGGGGATTCGTCTGTCTCCCCATAGCTTTGATGATGGTCTGCTTGGAGAAAAAAGTCGAAATGGCGGCCGCGAGAAAAAATGCGGGGATCATAGCGGAAATGAGATGTTGGAAAAGAAAATCCTTCACCTCTGCGACTCCGGCTAATGCGCCAGCCACGATGAACGGGACGAGATGTTGGAAAAGAAAACCCTTCACTTTTGCGATCAAAGCTGACTCGCCGACCACGACGAGTGGGGCGTTTTCCTGCCCTTCGGCTTTTTCCCAGAAAAAGCTGATCGCAACGCTCAGAAGGAAGAATGCCCAGGCCGAATAGACCGCCGCTTTCTCAATTGGGGTGCGCTCGCGTCGCTCTCTGCCTCCGTCTTTGCCCTTGCCCTTGCCCCGTTCAGACAACGGAGCGGCACAGGAATCTTCACAAACATTCATGAACGTCTGCCCCCAAATC
>MNYA01000296.1:5408-16457 GCA_001872985.1 bacterium CG2_30_54_10
TTCGATCTTCAATCTTCAATCTTCAATCTTCGATTCTCGATTCTCGATCCTTAATCTTCTGGCCTCAGGACGGCCATAAAGGCTTCCTGTGGAATCTCGACCCGTCCGACCATCTTCATGCGCTTCTTTCCTTCCTTTTGCTTTTCGAGGAGCTTGCGCTTTCGACTTATGTCGCCGCCGTAGCACTTGGCGATAACATCCTTGCGAAAGGGCGGGATGTTCTCTCTGGCGATGATCTTCGCACCAATCGCCGCCTGCAGCGGGATCGGGAATTGATGGCGGGGAATCAGCTTCCGAAGTTTCTCGATAACGAACCGACCGCGCTGTACTGCCCGATCCTGGTGGCACATGAATGAAAGGGCATCGACAGGCTCGCTGTTCACAAGGATATCAACCCTTGAAATGGAGGCTTCCCTGTAGCCGATGTGTTCGTAATCCATTGATGCGTATCCGCGTGTCCGGCTTTTCAGTTTGTCGTAGAAATCGACGATTATCTCAGAAAGCGGAAGGTCGAACGACAGAAAGATACGGTTTTCCGAGATGAACTCCATTTTTCTCATTACTCCGCGTCGATCCTGGCATAGATCCATCATGGTGCCTATGAATTCCTTTGGAAGGAACATCGTAGCGGTCACAAAGGGTTCCCGGATTTCCTTGATTCCGGTGGTGGGCGGCAGCTTTGCCGGGGAATCGATTTCGATTACCTCATCGTTCATTTTCATGATTTGGTAGACGACATTGGGAGAGGTCGTCACCAGATTGAGGCCGAATTCGCGTTCGAGCCGTTCCTGGACGATTTCCATGTGGAGGAGGCCGAGGAATCCGGATCGGAAGCCGAATCCGAGTGCAAGGGAATTTTCGGGAGTGAACGAAAAGCTGGAGTCGTTCAGGGAAAGTTTTTCGAGCGCATTGCGGAGCTCATCGAAATCATTTGCTTCGACCGGGTAAAGGCCGCAGTAAACCATCTGCTTGGCTTGCTTGAAACCCGGGATAGGCTCAACCTTGCCCTTGCCTTCGTGGATCAGAGTGTCGCCAACGCGGACCAGCCCCATCTCCTTGATGGTCGCGCAAAAATAACCGACGCAGCCGGCAGCGAGCTCTTTTTCGGCGACCGGCTTTGGGGTGAATACACCTGTCTCGATGACCTCGAAGGCGGTTTGGTTCGAAAAGAATCTGATCCGGTCTCCGGCTTTAAGGCGTCCATCGAGCAGACGACAGTAGACGACGACTCCTTTATAGGAATCGTATTTGGCGTCGAAAATGAGAGCCCGAAGAGGAGCTGCAAGGTCGCCGCGCGGCGGGGGAACGCGCTTGACAATGGCTTCCAGAAGTTCGGGGACACCGGTTCCTTCTTTGGCCGAGCAGAGAATAGCGTCGGAACAATCGATTCCGATAAGGGATTCGATTTCCTTTTTGACCCGCTCCGGATCGGCGGAAGGAAGATCGATCTTGTTGATGACCGGGATGATCTCGAGATCCTGGGCAAGCGCCATGGTCACGTTGGCCATGGTTTGGGCTTCGACGCCTTGTGTTGCATCAACTACCAGAATCGCACCTTCGCAAGCAGCGATCGAACGGGACACTTCATAGGAAAAGTCGACGTGGCCAGGGGTGTCGATCAGGTTGTAAATGTATTCCTGACCCGATTTCGAATGATAGAACATTCGGACGGCCTGGGCTTTGATCGTAATTCCGCGCTCCCGCTCCAGGTCCATGGAGTCGAGGAGTTGTTCGCGCATTTCGCGCTTGCTGACGGTATTGGTAAATTCCAGGATGCGGTCGGCGAGAGTCGATTTGCCGTGGTCGATGTGTGCGATGATGCAGAAGTTACGAACGAAATCCTGTGACAATGCGGGCTCCTAGGGGTGACCGAACACCAGTTTGTTGAATGTTGTTCGCGCGACCCAGGAAAGGATCAACGCGGCGATCACGCCCATGATGCCAAAAGCCAGCTTGACTATCAAGTACCGATTCTCGGCCCAGAAAATTGCATCGAGTTTTTTCGGAACCAGGGGGTCATTCGGTTGGTAGATCAAAACCCGCCGGAAGAACTCCTCGGATTTGTCGAAATCAGCTTTTTGGAAGGAACGGTCGCCGAAAAAATGGAGGGCGTTCACCATCAGGGAAGATGCCTCCCGGTTGTTTGGGTGAAGGTTCAGAACCTGCTCGATGAGTGAGAAGGCCTCATCCCAATGGTCGGTTTTCGCAAATGATTCGGCTTCGCGGAGGAGCACAATGGCTTTTCCGGGCTTGAAGAAATGGACGCGGTTGTTGCCCTGGTCGGCGACAACCAGGGTGTCCAGCTTAACCAGCGCCAACCCGCGAGGACTCAGGAGCTTTCCCGGACCGGTTCCGCGCCTGATCGGGTAGTTACGAATCAGGATTCCCCTTGGATTCACCTCTACGATGCGGTTGTTGCCTGAATCAGAAAGCATTATGTTGCCATCGAGGGAGGGACAAAAGTATGACGGCTGATTGAGCTCGCCTTTGTCGTTCCCCAGGACGCCGTACCGCCAAACCAGAGCGCCGGTCAGATTCCAGCAGACGATCTGATTGTAGGCCGGGTAGGAGACAAGAAGGTTGCCATCGATGTCCCAGAACACGCCGCGCGGCCGGATGTCGCGAAGGCCGGCTTTTTTGGTTTCCTCTTTGTAATGGATCTCCCGAACACTTTTTCCGGAGGGGCTGAAAATCTGCACTCTCTTGTTTCCCCAATCGGCCACTGCCAAAAAGCCATCGGATCGGATATCGATGTCCATGGGGGTGTCGAACAAGCCCTGTTGGCGCCCACGTTGGCCGAACTCGCCAAGCGCTTTTCCATCAGCGAAGCGGAAAATGTAGATTTTGTGGATTTCAGAACACGAGACCCAAAGACGGCCGGATTTGTCAAGGGCCAACCCGACAGGTTTTCCAAGAGTGATGGTCATCGAAGCGCCTTCACCATACCAAACAAACCCGCTTTCCCCGGAGGGAGCTACCACTGTTTTCTTGTCGGCCGGCACCTTCTTATCTCCGGGTTTGTCCGATGATTTCGGGGCGTGCTTGGCTTTATGGCCGCGGCCCGGGCGCTCATCTCCGGGGGGTGGAAGATCGACGCCGTTGTTCTTTGATGAGATAAACCGGGCGAAGGAACCATCGGCTTTCAGGATCTGCACACGGTTGTTTTTCTGATCCGCCACGATTATCTCACCGGCAGGACCCAGGATCAAATCCTCGGGGGCGATAAACTCAAGTTCGGCCTTGCCTTCGTAGCCCTTGGTGACGAACTCGGAAAATTCAAGGGAATGAACCGCGGAGGTTAGCGCAAGCACCGCAACAACGACAAGAAGCGAAGTCCGCAGGATCTTTGTGGCGCTCATTTTTAATTCTTCTCTTCCTCGATACGAGGGAAGGTGAGGTAATTATCCTTGCTCAGGGGTTCTTCCCTTGCGACACCCTTGATCGTAACCGACCGGTAGGCCTCCACGGTGTAACCGGTGATCCCTGGCTGGATGACCCGCTTCTCGCCTGGCTTCAGGCTGGAGTTCTTGCGGGTCTGAGTTTGAAACGGGTGGGCAACCTCGTTGCGGGTTGAAAGTTCAACCTTCCCGAACGGCCGGCGCTCGGCATACAAAGCCGCATGGATTGAGCCTTTCCCGGCCCGAACGGACAAAAGAATGGGAACCGAGAGAGGGTTCACGAAACGGAAATCCTTGCTTCCCCAGGATACCGCGGCGTCAAGACCACGCTGAGCGTAGGAAATTCCTTCGTAAATTGAATGGTTGTGCCGCTCTACAATTTTCATGTTTGCGAGAAGGGCCGCACTGTAGAGGGATGTGCTTACTTGGCAGATGCCTCCCCCCAGGCCGGGGATAATCTTGCCATTGGAAATGACGCCGGCGTTGCAGAAACCGGCTTTTCTGGATCTTTGTCCGACTACGCGGTTGAAGCCGAACTCCTCGCCGGGCTGCAGGATCAACCCGTCGATTTTTTCCGCGGCAATGCGGAGATTCAGGTTCCTATTGTCATCGTCGATGTGGTCTTTGTGGAGAGTTTCGGCTTGCGAAAGGCATTCCCGGAAACCCAGCTTGCCAGATAAACTTGCAAAGGTTTCAAGGGAAGAGTTCTCTTTTTTCAGGACGGGGATCTTCACGGCTCCGACCTTTCGGGCCTTAATTGCTCCTTCGAGAAGATACCTGAGTGTTCCCTCTCGGTCGATTATCTCACCCGAAACTCCGCGGATGATTTTTCTGGGGTTTCCTTTTTTGTCGGTTTTAAGCTGCGCGGCCTTGAGACCGGTCATTGCGGGAAGCTCTGGGATTCCCTGGACGAGAGATTTCGCCAGCTCGTTGTCCAGGATGGCCGTGTGGGAACCGGCTTTGGCGTCAGCGTTGGCAGCCGCAGCACCAGTGACAGCACCGGCGGAAACGTGGGATTTGATCAAGGGAACCTTTCCCAGGTTGAAACTCTGGGAATCCAACTGGAAAACGACTTCGAGTTCTTCCGTCACAGGTGCTTGTTGGGAGGTGGTCATGATTCCCTCCGGGTGTTGCTGAGCAGCCGCTTCCCCGGCGGGAACCGGTTTCGTTCCTGACCCTTTTTGCAGCTTCAAAATTCCCCAGAAAACGAAGGCCAGGAAAGCATACAGTAAGATAATTCCTAAGAAAGTTGCCGCGATCTTGCGCATTCCTAATTACGCTCCGATGCTACATTACTCATTTTCATCCTTCAGGGAGCGGCTCATGAGGTTGCGGGCTGCTTCCCTGGGGGAGAGGTTGTCAAAAAGAACCCTGCATATCTCTTCGGTAATCGGGAGCGGAATGGTTAGCCTTTTTCCCCATTCTTGTGCCATCCGCGCAGTTTCGACCCCTTCGAATACGACTCTGCCGCGACCGGCGACGTCGGAAAAATTTTCACCGCGCGACAGCGCCACGCCGAGTTGATGGTTTCGAGAAAGAGGTGAAGCTGCGGTGGCCATCAGATCACCCAGTCCGGAAAGTCCGTAGAAAGTCTGGGGTCGGCCTCCAAGGCGAGTTCCAAGGCGTACCATTTCGTGCAGCCCTCGTGTAAGGTAAGCAGCTTTGGCATTATCTCCGAGACCCAGGCCATCGACGATGCCGGCGCCGATGGCGAAAATATTTTTCAAGGTTCCGCCGAGCTCCACTCCAATCCGGTCTGAATGCCGGTAAACCCGGAAATAGGCAGTCGAGAAAATTTTCTGGACACTGGATGCGAACTGCTCGTTCGGGCAAGCCACGACGCATGCGCCGATCTTGCCGGAAGCGACCTCGCCGGCAAGATTCGGCCCTGAAAGGATTGCAATCTTGTCGTCCGGGGAGTTTTCAATGGTGCCGAGTTCCTCGAGGAGAATCTGTGAAATTCTTGCTCCGGACCCCGATTCCAGGCCCTTGGCAACGTTTACGTGGCAGGGAATTTCGCGAAAAAGATGGCGTAGCGGGTGGATGACCGCGCGAAGGTGCGAGGATGGAACGGCAAAAAGAGTCGCTTCAGCATCTTCGAGGGCATCCTCGATTGAAACCGTCGCTTTGAGATCTTTGGATAGTTCGTGGTCCGGAAGGAAAAATGCATTTCTGGCTTGTTTGCGGATTCCCTCGACCACTTCGTGCTCACGGGCCCAGAGAGCCACCTGGTGGCCTTTCCGGGCCAGGAGGTCTCCGAGTGTGGTTCCCCAGGCGCCTGCACCGATCACTGCGATTTTCACACACTCACCTCGTTCACCTCGTTCACCTCGCTCACCTCGTTCACCTCGTTCACCTCGTTGCTTCCCGATGATAAGCCAACGTCTATCCCTCCCAGAATCATTTGGGCGCCTTTATTCTGACTTCCGGCTCTTGACTCCCGGCTTCGGTTCCGTTTAGGGACAGCTCCTTGCCATTTATCAATCGACCGATGTTCGCCCTGTGCTTGATGATGATGAACGCGGCAATCAGTGATGCAAAAATAGTCAGCGGAAGGTTCCATTCGGGGCCGCCTTCCCCAAATTGAAAAATCATAATCGGAAGCGCTCCGGCACTGATAATCGAGCCAAGTGAGACAAACCCCGAAACGACCAGAACGGTAAGAAAAATCCCCATGGCGAGTAGCGAGGCTTTGGGGGCCAGGGCCAGAAAAACTCCAAGCCCCGTGGCCACTCCTTTCCCGCCCCGGAACCTGACCCAGACGGAAAACGTGTGCCCGGAAACAGCGGCCAGCCCCGCGACAATCTGTAGGGGAACCACAGCCTCGGGGGTGGATGCGAATTTGGGAGCGATGAGCACTGCGGCCATTCCTTTCAGGATGTCGAGGGAAAGGGTGATCGCGAACGGAACGCTTCCCAGAACCCGGTGAACGTTGGTAGCCCCCATGTTTCGGCTGCCGCGTTCGAATATGTTGACCCTGTAAACCGCCAGACACAACCAGTACGCAGTTGGAATCGAGCCCAGGATGTAACCCAAGAGACAGGCCGAAAGATACGAAAAGCTCACTTTTTTTTAATGAGAAGTTTGACCGGCCACCCATCGAACGGGGTGTCTTCACGGATCCGATTCAAAAGGTATCGCTGATAAGAGAAATGAACGCCATCTGGTTGGTTGCATGAAACCTTGAAAATGATTGGGGGGCCCGGGAGCTGGTGAAGGGCGGAAAACCTGACGGGCCGCCCGCAACAGGAGGGGGGCGGCTGCATAATCATGGCATCGAAAAGAATGGATTTCAAACGATCGGTCGGGATTTTCAGCCGGCCCGACTCTTGAACCTGGTCGATGGATTCGAAAACCTTTTGAACCCGAAGGCCGGTTGTGGCTGAGCAAGCGAGGATCGGAGCGTGTTCCAGAAGGGGAAATTCATCACGAACCGCCTTTTCCAGGGTTTTCCATGTTCGCTCGTGGTTTTCTACTTTGTCCCACTTGTTCCAGAGGATGACGCAGGCAGAACCGACATCGATAATCCGGCTGGCGATTCGCTTGTCTTGCTGGGAGATTTCGCCCGCGGAGGCGTCAAGAAGCAGAACCGCGATGTCGGATTTCCGAATCGCGGCGAGGGTTCTGAATCCAGAGAAAAATTCTACCGAGTCTTTCTGCCGGGCGGGACGACGCATTCCAGCGGTGTCGATGAACCGATAGACTTTCCCGTTTCTTTCATGAGTGAATACGATCGTGTCGCGGGTCGTCCCCGGCGCGTCGTCGACAATCGTGCGCTCCTGGCCGATCAGGCGATTAAATAATGAGGATTTTCCGACGTTCGGCCTGCCAACGATGGCGACACGACTGGAGCCGTCGTCCGGTTCAGCTTCGCCATCGGCATTTGCTTCGGGTTCGCGGGGAAATGGCTTTACAACGGCATCCAATAGCTCGGCGACTCCATGACCGTGAGTCGTCGAGATGGGGTAAATCGGATCGATTCCGAGGGAATAGAATTCGGCCAGATCGGACTCGTTATCGGGGTTGTCGAGTTTGTTGACCGCCACATATACCGGTTTTGGCCCGCACTTTCTTCGCAGTAGATTGAGAATTGTCCGGTCATCGGGAAACAAGCCCTGTCTCGAATCGCACGTCAGAATAACTGCGTCGGCTTCTGAAAGGGCGAATTCGACCTGCGCCCGGATGGCTTTTTGCAAGGGCTGTGAATCATCGGGGTCGAGCCCCCCGGTGTCGATGACATTGAAATGACGGCCATTCCAGCGGCCTTCAGCATAGTTTCGGTCGCGGGTGACACCGGGAGTCGGGTCGACAATCGCATGCCGATAACCTACAATCCGGTTCAGGAGCGAGGATTTTCCGACATTGGGACGACCAACGATAGCAATGGTAGGAATGTTTGCCATGGGATTCTCCAGACAGGCCATTCTAGCATTTTCGCTTGGTTCCGTCAATGGAATGCTCGATTCCATGCGAGTTTTCTGCATGCCGACGTCGACTCCACAAGAATTTCCGAATTGAAACGATTTGCCTTTTGTCATGACCGGGCCAATCTTTATCGCTGATGTCAAACCTGCTTGATTGACACAGGTCCGCCTATCTGCTAACCTTTGGCAATCAAGCTGGAAGGGGTGATTCAGTGATCGATTGTACCGGACTTCTCGGCCTTCAGGACTTCGATCTGGAGATCGATAAACTCGACGAACGGATCTGCCAGATCCGGGACAAAGCAGTTAGGATGGGTGCCGACATCCAAAAAGCCCAGGATCTTCTCGAGAAGAAGGCCGCCCTCCTTCGGAAAATACAAATCCGAAAAAAGGCTTTGGAAAACGATCTTCAGAGCCTGACCGAAAGGCTGAAAACTCTCGAACTCCGAATGAAAACCGCCGGGATCGCACCCAGTGTCTACGTTGCCATCGAGAAAGAGTGTTCCGGTACCAAGGCTCGGATTTCGGAGGCCGAAACCAAGCTTCTTGAAGACATGGAGAAGGTTGAAAGCCTTGAAAAAGATAATGCCAAAGAACAAAAGATTTTGGTCGGTCTGCGCCAGCAACTTGATGAGGTCAAGAAAAGACAGGCCAGAGAACTTGGCGAAATAAACAGAAATAAAGAGTCGGTCAAGGATCAACGAAAGATGGCCACATTGAAGATTCCTTGTGATATTCTCCAGGTCTACGAGGAATTGAGAACCGAAAAAAAAGGCCAGGTCGTATGGAATATCGAGGCGCCAAGCTGTCCTGCATGTGGTTTTTCCCTTCCCGGCGGTTTCATCAATCCTCTTATCGGGGTGGCAGGGGCCGAGGCGTGTCCGTATTGTGGGGTTCTGATCCGCTGGACCGGTCTCCTGGATAGCGTGCGGTAGAATGACCGACAAGTTCCGCGGCTGGGTTTTCCCGCTCGCCGCTTTGGTTTTCTTTTTCACGGGGGTGGTTTGCGCTCAGAATGCAAGTCAAACTTCCGAAATCTCCCTCGATCGTTATCTGATCGACGAAGCCCACCTGGTCAAAGAAGCAATTTCCGCTCAGATCCTGGCCGCCAGCCACGAGATCGAAACTAAAATGGGCATCCGGATTCTGATAAAAACAGAAATTTTGGATGACATGAACCTCTATTCCGGAAGGGTGGAAAACTACTTTTCCGAATGGATAAGGTCCATTGGGCTCGATAAAAAAGGAATTCTCCTGTATGCGGCAATTCCCAAGGATTCCCTTCATGGCAAGTTCAATCTCAGGGTCGGAATTGGCCTCAAGTACCTTATCACCAAAGAAATGGGCGAAAAGATCCTCAATCGGGTAATCCTGCCAAACAATGCCGAAAACAACGATGGGAAGGGGTTCCTCGAGGGGGTTCTCACTATCAAACGTATGCTTCTCGATGAGCTGAAGCGTGAAGACCAGCGCAGATCGACGCCTTCCGGCAAGTTCGACATTGGCGGCTTCCTCTGGTCGTCAAAGGAAATCTTTCTTGCGATGCTGGTGGGGCTCTTTCTGTGCTATTTCGTCTTTTTCCTCGAACGCTGCCCACGGTGCAATAGCACGCTCAAAATAAGCTTTGAGATACTCAAGGAACCGGGAAACAATACCCTGGGCCTGCGGCGCAAAATTTTTTCCTGCCAGCGATGCGGATTCTCACGCCGAAAAAAGGAACCCCTTTTCCCGTCAGGCTGGTCTGGTTTCTGGATGTGGTTCGCCGGAACACACCGCAACGTTCGGATTGGCGGCCAACCAAACCCGATCGACCGGGATCTTTCCGCGGATGATAGACATGACAAGGTTGGTTGAGCTAGAATGAGTCGGCAGAACGGCTGGTCGGTCGCGTCTTCCGCCGTGGAAGATGAGGAAAGTCCGGGCTCCATAGGGCAGGGCGCTGGGTAACGCCCAGGCTCCAGGCGAGGAATCGCCTGGGGACGGAGAGTGCAACAGAAAATACACCGCCGATGGTCCGCAAGGACACAGGCAAGGGTGAAATGGTGCGGTAAGAGCGCACCGGCCTTTCGGTGACGAAAGGATCTGGAAAACCCCGCCCGGAGCAAGACCTAACAGGGGAATGGAGCGGCCCGCTCCCGGACCCCGGGTTGGTCGCTTGAGGCTGTAGGTAACTACAGTCCCAGATAGATGACCGATACCCGCAAGGGCACAGAACCCGGCTTATAGGCCGTTCTGCCTTTTTTTGGCCCCAAAAGGACTTCGTGCGAAAGGGGGTTGTTCGGTGCAAGTTTTCAAACATCCGATAGGGGAGATCGTTGTTTCTGACGAAGTCTGGAACAGGCGTTTTTCCTGCGACCTCAAGCGATGTCGCGGTTCTTGCTGCATAATCGGCGACCTTGGCGCGGGCCTTCTTCCCGAGGAAGAAGGCCGTTTGAAAGGCTTCTTGCCAGGAATTCTACCGCTGTTGTCCGAAAAGAACCGGAAGTTTTTGGCTCAGGGAATTTCCGAAGTTTATCATGGGCGGATCCATATTCGCGAAGTAGGGCGAAACGTCCCATGCCCATTCGGGATTTTCGAGGGAAACGATATCCTGCTTTGCAGTCTTCATCGATTTTCTCAGGAATCGGGAAATCCCCTGGAAACAATGAAGCCGTTCTGGTGCCAATTCTATCCGCTGATCCTCGTAGACACCCCGTCAGGATGCATTATCAATTTGTTCGAAGGCGAGTTCTGCCGGTCAATCGAAAATGCTCCTCCCATCTTGATGGCTTTTGGGCGGACAATTGAAAAGCTCCTGGGCAAACCGTTTATTGATGAGGTTCGCGAAAGATACTCCCGTGAAGGGTGGATTTCATAAAAAAGCTGAAAATTCGCGAGGCTCATCCCCTGCAGTCGGGCGCTTTGCGCTCTCCGATCCGCTCTCATGCTTCCTCCGGATTATTGAGATGATACGAAAAGCCGATCTTTGATTTGGTGCGACTTAATTGTCCCAGCCTGGGTCGATTCGGACGCACCAGACTATTTTCAGATCTTGTTTTTTTGACACTGTAGCAAGCTCACCGGAAAAAACATGGCAAAACTGTCATTGCGAGCGGAGCGAAGCAATCACGTGATTGAGAAAAGATTGCTTCGTCGCTGCGCTCCTCGCAATGACAGATCAAGGGGCGGGTTTTCTGCAAAGTTGCTACAGTCTTGTTTTTTTTCGAAAAACTCTTTTGGGTGCGACC
>MNYA01000015.1 GCA_001872985.1 bacterium CG2_30_54_10
TCTTGCGGTTCCTTCAGGAGGCAGGGTCCAGGCTCGGGAAAACTTTCATCTTGAGCCGGTTTTCGTAAGCCTGCAGGAAATCGACCGAAACCTCCGACAGGTCTGAAATGCTCAGCGGATCTTCGCTTCCAAAAAGCTCAGGCTCTCGCGCGATTCGAATGCCAATTGATTCGAGAGATTCGACCGGAATGTTCAAGTAGTGATACCGCGGGATGTCGGCAAACTGGTACACAGAGGTCTCAGGGGCTGCCAACGAGAATAATTCGGAGGCGAGGCGGTAGAAGAACAACGCAGCGTCAGCTCTTCGAATCGGGGCTCCTTCCTTGGTCTCGCTCATCGCTCCGAGGCTTTGCAGAAACCGGCGGGAATCGTTCCCATCCGAGGAAACGATGCCGGAATTACCCATGACTATCGGCTGACACTTTCGCAGGATGAGGTCACCCACTTTGACAAGATCGGCGGGGGTTGCATGGCGGGTGATTTCTTCCTCGGATTTCCATTCTGATACAGCGGAAAAAGCGCTTTGCGCAGCCGGGCTGGCAAACGGAGATTCGACCTCGGAAGGCGCCCAGACCGGCTGCACCTTCGACTGACTGGGGTTGCTCATGCCCATGGAACCGAACGCGAAAATGGATAGAACTCCCCCGAAAAGGAAACCGGCCCCAAGATTTCTGAACCTCGTACGAGTGGCCGGGGAAACCAAGCTCCCCCAGCGTTGTCGAACCCGGGTTGAAAGGTTCATGCCCCCGCCACAGCCTCCGCAAAATGTGGCTTTGGGGACGTTCTGGTGTCCACAGGTTGGGCAGGCGGTCATGAGCCGGTAACCGCAGGCCGGACATCCTTCCGCCGAGTTTTTGGGAAACGGGGCCTCACAGCGAGGGCAAAATTCACGCACGTTTTTCTTCCCCTTGTGTCCGATATTGCGAAACACGCAGCTCTTCTATCGGCACAATGTGGACTTAAAATAAAACCTGGATTTTGCAAGTAAACAACATGTCATTGCGAGGAACGAAGCGACGAAGCAATCTCAAGGTGAAAAGCAAGATTGCTTCGCTACGCTCGCAATGACACTTTCGGTAGTCGGATTGCAAAATTCAGGTGCAAAGGGTCGATAGAATGTACAAACATCGCTATAAAGCCGCTCACGGTTTACCACACCTCGTGTTACCCAAATTCATGCTGCTTGTCCAATCTTCTCGTCAGGCGGCAATTTGAGGTCGGCTGGAAAACGTGGAAGGGCGTGATGGTAATGGCGTGAAGGGTGGTGAATTGGGGAACTCGATCGGCAGACTTTCAGGTATGGTTAATTTTACGTGAGAATGACAGTTCACATTCAACGAGAATCCGCGGCAGTCTACGCAAGCCGTGTTCCGAGCATCCTCGCGGCATCCAGAATGACAACGCCATCCATATCTGGCGGTAGCTTTCCGCTCGTCGGCAGGAACAATCCCAAGTGGACTTGAGTCTTACCGGACAGAGGCGGGACTTGACGATTCTTGAGCGCATGGATAATCGCGCCCACCTTAGAACTCGTTACATCTTTCATCCACTTGCATTCACCCAGAAACACGTGTCGGCGGTCGGAGGAAAGGGAGACCACGTCCCATTCCACGCCAGTTGACTCGCGGCTGGCCCAATAGCGCCCAGCGGGTTCCCACTCGACATTCTGATATCTGAGCCGGTGCCACTGTTGCCGGCACGCGTCTTCCCAAACGGCGGCTACATGATGAGTCCATGCCTCACGCGCATGTTGCCGGGCTGTCTCTGCGCCCAAATTCAGCCCGCTCAGATACGGCCGCACACAGGCATACCACATGGCCAGGAAAGGATCGGCCAGCTTGTAGAATGCGCGTCGGCCGCCGGCCACCGGCCGACCGCTGTCGAAGTCGTACGCCGCTTGGCGCTCGATCAGTCCGAGGTCCGCGAGATGCCGCAAGGGCTTCGCCAGCGTGGTATCCTTCACGCCGAGACGCGCCGCCAATTCCGAGGGACGACGCGCCCCACGACCAATCAGTTCGCAAGCCGCCCGCTCCAAGGCGGCGGCATCTTCGTCTCGCAACACCCGCTCCGCCTCATCGTGCAAGACACCCTGCGGCGAAAACACGAGGTGCTCCAGTGCTTCCTCCGCCCTGGTGTATCGGCATTCACGCATCAGATCCCAGTAGCGCGGCACGCCGCCGAACGCCGCATAGACCTCGATGGCTGTGACAGCATTCGGGAGCCCCAGAGCTGCACGAATCTCCGTGGCAGGCAGTGGCTGGAGCCGCAGGAGAATTTGTGCCCGGCCATACAGTGGCGCGTCGGAATCCAACACAAGCCCCTGCATCATACGTTGACTGGACCCGCAGATGACGATTGGCAGGCGCTTGGCGTCCGGCGCGTCCACCATGGACTGCAGTACCGAAGGCAGTTCCGGCGCCGATTGCGCCAGATAGGGGAACTCGTCCAAGACGAGCACGGGAGCCTCAGCCGGCCATTGCCGTTTCAAAGTATCCAGCAGGGCCCGCCACGAGGGGTATATGACCTCGCCGAAACCGGGCACCACGGACTGAAGATCCTCAGCCAGCGCCGTTCGTTGGGAAGCAGGAGTTCCCTCCGTGGCCTGTATGTAACAGCCCGCCGCGCCCCTTAGCCAGTGGCGCAGAAGCGACGTCTTACCCAGACGTCGCCGGCCGTGAATCACACCCAGACGCGGTTCGTGTGCCAGCCAATCGCACAGCGTCTCCAGTTCCTTTTCCCGGTTCCAGAAGGCATTCTCCATACTATTCTTTGTAGAATTATTCTTCATGGCATAATACTACCATAAAGAGGATGGCTGTCCAGTAGCATAATTCTTCCCCCTGTTACAATCAATAACTGGTGAAAGACACGGGATTGCACCGCCGGCGGATCGGTTCAAAGAAACGTGGACTGGCTACAAATTGCACCTTGGGATTCGCTGGCAAAATCGCTGGTTCCAACTGTTGGGGACAATTACAAGTTTGCCTGCTGCAAAAAAAGATGTGACAGTACAAGAGCGTTTGGATGGAAGCGTCCGCATTGTTTACCGAGGAATTGAGCAACAGTACAAGGAGATCCAAAAACCCGGAAAGAAGGAAAAGAAGGAAATGCCTGAAAAAGCGGAAAAGATGCGAACGGTGGGCCTCCCAGAAACGCTCCCGGTTGAGGATCCGGCGGAACAATGTGAACGATGCGTCGAACCAGAACAGGAAAACCCATATTTACCACTTGTACAGGTCAAGCCATCGTCAATGCCCAAATCAACAAAATTTTCTTAGACGTACTAAACCCTGGATCTTGGAAAAGTGCCTAAAATCCACAGTTTCGATGTTTTTAGTGTCTAAATTTTAAGGCAATATTTCAGAAATGTCAAAGAGATAATTCTTAGACGTACAATTTTCACAAAAAAAAGCGATTTCCGCTTTCAATCAGGTTTTTTCGATTTTTT
>MNYA01000249.1 GCA_001872985.1 bacterium CG2_30_54_10
ACGCGCCCCCCTTCGCCTCGCGAAGTAAATTCGCGAGGCTCATCTCCCGCGGTCGGGCGCTTTGCGCCGTCCAGCCTGCCTTCATTCTTCCCCCGAATCATTGAGCTGATACCAGAAAACGATCTATGTTAGAATAAATCAACACTTCAGACAAGGAGACGATTGTTCGAATGCGAACTCGTTCAAAACTTCATTCCACACTTTTACGCATCATTCCACTGATCTGTTTTCTCCTCCTCGTTTCAGGCGGGGCCTCTCTTCTCGAAGCCGAGGAATACAAAACCTTCAATTTCGAAAATGGGCTCCGTGTTTTTATCAAGGAGCTTCCAGCGGCCCCGGTTGTCGCTCTCAACATCTGGATCCATGTCGGTTCCAGGAACGAAAAACCCGGTCAGGAAGGCTTCGCCCACCTCATCGAGCACATGCTTTTCAAAGGGACTCCCACGTATCCTACTGGCCAACTCGATAAGGAGATCAAGAAACTTGGCGCTTCCCAGAATGCGTTCACATCCTTGGACTACACCTGCTATCACGTCGTCGGCGCCAGGGAGCATTTCCCCCGTCTGTTGGAACTCGAGGCCGATGCGGTTATGAACAGCCTGTTCAATCCCGACGAGTTCAAGAAGGAAAGGGAAGTAGTTCTCGAAGAGATGCGAATGGACAAAGATGAACCCGACAACAGAATCTTCAACATGGTAAAAGAGTTGGCTTATACCGTTCATCCGTATAGGCACCCGGTGGTCGGATATTACGAGAACCTTTCCTCGGCAACCCGCGACATGGTTTTCGATTTCTTCAAGAGCCATTACACTCCATCCAACATGTACGTCGTTGTGGTTGGCGACGTCAAAACCAACGAAGTTTTGGAGCTGATTAGAAAAAGCATGGGAACGGCAACCGGGACGCCGACCCCTGTTTCGATTGTTGCCAGCGAGCCTGCCCAGGATCGGAAGCGTGAGAGCATCGAGTTCGGAGACATCAAACAGGCATATATCGCGCTTTCATGGCATGCCCCAGGGATCGCTTCACCGGATAACTATGTCATGGACATCCTTTCCGCAATTATGGGAACGGGGCGAAGTTCGAGGCTTTTCAAGACTCTGGTCGAGGATGAAAAGCTCGTGTCCAATATCCATACCAGTTATTACACCAGCCAGGATCCCTCCCAGTTCTTGATTTTTGCCGAAATGCCACAGGGAAACGTTGGAAAATTCATCGACCGCGCAACCCACTTAATGGGAAACATCAAGGAGGGTGAGATCCCGGCCATTGAATTCGAAAAAGCGAAGCAACAACTGGTTGCATCGACCATTTTTTCGCGGGAGACTGCCGAATCCCAGGCATTCTCCTATGGCCATTATGCGACACTCGGCAAGCTCGAGGAAGCAGACGCCTACATCGACAAGATTAAGCAGGTTTCAATGGATGATTTGCGGCGGGTTGCCAAAGACAGCTTCAACGATTGGAACCTCTCGATTGCGAGATACGAGCCCCAGATCGCCACTTCGGCGGTTGAACCTGAAATTTTTACCCTCGCCAACGGAATGCGGCTGATCCTGAAGGAAAACCATTCATCCCCATTGGTGGCAATGGCAGTGCAGATCGACGCCGGCGGATTGCGGGAAGGCCGAAAGGAAGCTGGTCTTGCGAATCTGACCGCATCAACACTGTTCAAGGGAACCGACAAAAAGAAGGCTGATGAGATCGACCAGGCATTCGAGGGGATGGGAACCTCAATCGAATGCAAGGCGCAGAAAAGCTTTCTGACCTTCAAAATGCAATGCCTCGCGGAGAAGTTCGAGCCCTCCCTGGAGTTGGCGCTCGAGGTTCTCACCAAGGCCGAGTTCCCGGAGGCCGAGTTTCGGAAAGAGCAAGACCTGGCACTTGAGAAAATCAAAGCCGAAGAAGACGACCTTTTCCCTTTTACCTATTACAAGACTCTTAACGCGCTCTATCCCGACAGTCCAGTCGGTTACTCATCCCTTGGGCTGCCGGATGAAGTGAAAAGTCTTCGAAGATCCGATTGCACGCAGTTCTTCAAAAAACATTTCGTTGCATCCGGGATGGTGGTCTCGATCGTAGGTGATATCTACCTTTCCGAAATCAAGGAAAAACTTTTGAAATCATTCGAAGCTTTGCCCCAAGGAAGCATCGGAGAATTGAAGGAACAAAAGCTCGACCCGATCGCCAAGCCAATCGAAGTTTTCGGTAAGAAGAATCGCCAGCAGGCACAGATCCTGGTGGCGACTAGGACATTCCCACGGAACGATCCCAAGTGCGTTCCGATGGATGTTCTGAAGTCGATCCTGTCTGGAAGCATGTCCTCACGACTTTTCACAAATCTGCGGGACAAAAAATCGCTGGCCTACTCGGTCTGGGCGACCAATGTCGGAACCAGAACCGTGGGGTATTTCTTCGCTACCCTGAGCACGGCGGTCAACAAGATCGACGAGGCAAAGAGCGGTCTGATCCAGGAGCTGGAGACCATCAGAACCGGTGGGTTTTCCGACGAGGAGTTCGAGGATGCCAAGAAGTTCATTCTCGGGCAGTATGCGCTCGGGCTCGTGGATAACATCTCCCAGGCCGACGCATTTTCATCCGATGAGTTCTTCGGGGTTGGGTTCGATTACTTCAAAAAGTATCCGGAACTGATCAAGAGCGTCACCAAGGAAGCGGTTGGCGGAATCGCCCAGGAGTTCCTTCTTGGAAAAGGAGCTTACGTCGTAGGAATCACCAAGCCCTGAAGCGATCGGCCTGAAGCGATCGCCCTGAAGCGATCGGCAGAAAGCGGAACAGAGAGTGCGTTCCAGACTGGAAACGCACTCTCTGTTGGTTCTTTGAAAGATTCAGGAACCGAGTTTGGCCTTCACGGCATCGAGGAACTCGAAGCCAAGATCGACGGTAGCCAAGCCGATGAGAAGGGTGTAACCCAAAAGGAAGAGTTCCGTGACGACAAGCATCGTTGCAGACTCAGACGGCTGGGTTTGCTTGGATGTGAGCGTTTTTGGCGGCGCGGGCTCTAAGCGATTCAAGGAGCTCGGGGCCGAGATTTGTTACCGAGCCTGCGCCGAGAGTGAAAACGACGTCCCCCGGTTCGACGACCGTTGTGAGGAAGAAAGGCAGATCGTCCAGGTTTTTGACAAGTTTGGCTTTCCGGCGCTGGGGAATCGGCATCTGATCGAGGATCAGCTTGCTGGTTACCCCTGGAATGGGTTTTTCAGAACTTGGATAGATCTCGGCAATAAAAAGTTTGTCGCAATCATTGAAGGCTCTCCCGAACTCGCGGCAAAGGAGCTGAGTGCG
>MNYA01000139.1:0-3189 GCA_001872985.1 bacterium CG2_30_54_10
GGGGGCACGCGCCCCCCCTTTGTTGAGAAGATACCGGTTGGGGTTGTTGTGCCAAGGCGTTGACAGGGTTTTCGCGTATGATAGAATGAAGCGTTATGTCGCCAAGAAAAAAAACCGGGGTCATGGATCCGGTCAAAGAAAAACGGCCGGAAAAATTTCTACTTTCCTCCGATGAACGGGCAGTCCTGGCTCGCGAGATTAGTGAAGCCGGCGGGGCTGAGGTGTTGTCGGCCGCTACAGTCCAAAATGGGGGAGGGTGGGGGAACCTTCGCATTTTGGCCCGGGGAACCACCGGCCAGGCGCCGGCAATCCTTCGAGGACTCAGGCCTGGAGACATTCTCCTCCACAATCACCCGTCGGGAAACCTCACGCCATCGAGCGCCGACATGCAGATTGCTTCTATCTGCGGCCAATCGGGAATCGGATTCGCGGTTCACGACAGCGGATGTAAGAATGCCTATGTCGTCGTTGAACCATTCAAGGCAGAAGTCGCAATTCCGTTGAACCGAGACCAGATAGCAGCCCTGTTCGAAGTCTCCGGCCCGATCGCCTGCCTTCTGCCGAAGTATGAGCCCAGGCCCGGCCAGATCGGCCTTCTCGATTCGGTTATTGAGGCAATAAACACCCCACGTCATGCCATTCTCGAAGGGGAAACAGGAATCGGAAAAAGCCTGGCTTACCTTGTTCCGGCGATTTTTTTCGCGATCCAGAACAAGTGCCGCGTGGCGGTTTCGACCAACACCATCAATCTACAGCAGCAGTTGTGTCAAAAAGATCTTCCCTTCCTTCAAAAAGCGTTGCCGTTCCCTTTCACCTTCTGCCTCATCAAAGGTCGCGGAAACTATCTTTGCATGAGGAGAATGCGGGAAATCATAGATGGCCCGGAAGGCGACGTCCTTCTTGAAATGGACGAGCTGGAACAGTTCAATAGGCTTCAGGTGTGGTCTGAGAAGACAACAGACGGATCCCTTGCTGACCTCAATTGGGTTCCAGAAGAAAAACTTTGGGAAAAACTGAATGCCGAGAGAGACTCCTGCATAGGAGTGAAATGCGAGTTTTATAATCCCTGTTTCTGTTTTTCCGCCCGACGAAAGGCCGCGGAAGCTGATATTCTGGTTGTGAATCACCATCTGCTTTTCACCGACTTGGCACTGCGGGCCGCGATGCAAGAGTACGAGCAGACCGCAATTATTCCGGGATATCGGGTGGCAATCCTTGATGAAGCGCATAATCTCGAGGAGATCGCCACCGGGCATTTTGGATTTCGGACCACGGCGTTGGGTTTTCAACGGTTGCTCGGAAAGCTTTATCAAAGGCGAAGCAATCGCGAAAAAGGATTTGTTCCGGTCCTTCAGACGCGACTCGAATCCGGCGCTGGTCCGTTTCCCCGCGATGAAAGAGACCTGCTGTTGAAGATCCTTCTCGACGAAATTATTCCGCTCCGCATGGATGCCGGAAACATTTCAGGAGACCTTTTCGATCTCGTATCGGAAATGGTGTTAGGTAGGAGCGACCCTTTCCCGGGTGACCACCGCCTCCGGATCGGCCCGGCACAGGAAAGCACCGAACTGTATTCTCGAATCGTTGAAACCGCGAAGAAATTTGATTCATCATTGAAGGATCTCATGCATGCGATTCGAAAGCTCCTGAAAAAATTCTCAGTGGCATTCGAAGATGACAATAGCGACCGCAAGATATTCGAAGTGCCTCTCACGGAGTTGGGAAGCCTGGCACAAAGGTTTGGCAACACGCGGGATGCTTTGTCACTGGTTTTCGATGAGACGAGTTCAGATCGGGAAAAATACGTTCACTTTTTTTCGGTATCGGTGCGCGGCCGATCGAGATTCCAGGCGGTTCATTCCGCGCCGCTCTCAGTTGCTGAGACAATGCTCTCGAACTGCTTCAAACCAATTTCCTGCGTCATTCTCGTCTCTGGAACCCTGTCGACACGCGGCAACTTCGATTTCATCCAGGGCCGCCTCGGTCTTGATAACCCTGAAATCATCCCGGAACCTCTGACCGGGCGATTTCCATCTCCATTCAATTATGAATTTCAATCGCGGTTGTTCATTCCAAACGATCTTCCGGATCCCGGGAGCCCGGAATTTCTCTCCGGCATCGAGAATCCTGCGTTCGAGATCGTTTGCGCATCACGCGGAGGGGCGCTGATTCTTTGCACCTCCCATGCCCAGATACAGCACCTTTCGGGAATGCTCTCCGGCCGTTTCCAGGAAGCGGGGCTTGAGTGCTACCGTCAGGGGGAACTGGAGCGGCATCATCTTCTCGACCGCTTTCGCGAAGACGGGAATGGTGTTCTTTTCGCCACCGACAGCTTCTGGGAAGGGATCGATGTTCCGGGTTCCGCCCTTCGCAACCTTATCATCATCAAACTTCCCTTCGCGGTGCCTGACGATCCGGTTCTTCAAGCCCGGCAAGAGCTTCTCAAAGAAGAAGGCCGGAATCCCTTCGTTGAGTATCAGCTTCCGATGGCGGCGATCAAGCTCAAGCAAGGATTCGGCCGTCTGATACGGCACAAGGACGACCGCGGAACAGTCTGGATTCTCGACAAACGACTGATCACCAAGCACTACGGAAGTTTTTTCCTTGAATCACTTCCTCCAGCAAAGATGGTCTGTGGGCATATCTGCGAGCTTTTAACAGAGGCCCGGAAATTTTTTCGTTGACGGCACTTGCCCTGAACCAGTCTGAACGGGCCGGCGAATGATAGCAATCCCAGTTAATTCATTTCACGTTTCCGTGGGTGTCACGCTTCTGTGGTTGAACCTTGAACCGTGGTGGGCTACACTTCAGGGAAGAATACATTTCGAGGTGAGAAAATGGAACGCAGCGTAATGGTTATCCTTGTCGGAAAGCGCAAGGATTCCGCGGTTAATGTTCAGAAGATCCTGACCGGGTGGGGATGCCTCATCAAAACTCGGCTGGGCATCCATGACGGTGTTCTCGCAAACTGCACCGAGACGGGGATGATAATTCTCGAACTCGTCGGCGAAGAGGACAAAAAGGACGAGCTTTTCCGAAAGATTTCACTTCTGGCCGATGTCAACGCTAAGATGGTGAAAATCTCCCTAAAGGAAAAAGAAGAAAAATAGGGTTGCTGAGGCTGGATTTGGATGTGGCCTGATGTGGCCTGATGGGGCCTGATGGGGTCTGAACGGTGATCGGGTCGGC
>MNYA01000139.1:3199-3297 GCA_001872985.1 bacterium CG2_30_54_10
TGCCGGTAGGGCGCATTCCAAAAAAGAGGTAGCCGGTCGAAAGAACAGCAGTGGCAGCGCATCAACGAAGAAGGTGTGTCATTGCGAGGAGCGCAAGC
>MNYA01000461.1 GCA_001872985.1 bacterium CG2_30_54_10
CTCATCCCCCGCGTTCGGGCGCTTTGGGCCCTCCGGTCTGCCTTCACTCTTTCCCCGACTTATTGAGATAATACGCTTGGAAACCTTCTGTTATTCTGGCGCTTTCGAAGTTTTCGCGAGTTAATGAGCTGATACCAGAAATGTATGCTCTTCAATTTTTTGCTTTTATTCCGGGAAATTTTGTTTCGGGCTATTGTCAGTTTTCAAAATGCATGATACAATTCAGTAGATTTGCCAGTAGGGAGTAGAAAATGAAGAGATGTCGTATGGGCTTTTTGATTGCTCTGATCCTGGTCTCACAGACGGGTTTTTGTTTTGATGTTTCTCCGACCCAAGTTAATGGCAAGGTACAGGTATCGCCGAATGTCAAAATATCACCCGATCTGATTAATTCTCTGTTCCAGGATGATCATCTGGTCAAAGGGGTCGAAATGATGCAGGTCGCCCCTGACGGCAAGCGCATCCTCAGCATTCGGGGAGATCTGACCGACCCAATGGTCGGTGACCCTGTGGATTGCGTGAAGAAATGCCTGATGGACCATTGCAAGCTTTTCAACATCACCAACATCAAAGATCCCTACCTCCTTTCCAACATCCGAAATGAGGAAGTTGACGGGTGCTGCCACCTTGATTTCCAGATGTCCCTCGACGGGGTCAAGGTTCTTGACGCAATTATTTCCGTCCATCTTGGCAGAGATAAACGGGTTAACCTGATTTCAGGTTCACTTCCCAGCGTCGATGAGTATTCAAATCAGATTTCCATCGGCCGCATTCAAGCGATTGCCGCCGCCAAACGCGCCATCGGCGCGTCCTCGATCAAGGGAACCCCAAAGGCCGAGCTGAACATCCTTCCCATTGAAAATAGCAAGGGTCTGATGGTGTTCGTCGTGAAACTTTCCTCAGACAAGCCGCTTGGCGACTGGGAAATCACGATCGATGCGGACACCGGAAAAGAAGTTTCCCGGCTCAACCAGATGAATTTCTCCCGCAATACCGGGAAAGGCTCATTTTATCTCAATCACCCGCTTTTGGGCGCCCCTGTAACCGAGGAACTTCTCCATCTCACCGCCCACAGCCTTTCCGGAGAATTCGCCAACGTCACCAATGAAGATAGCGATAGCGCCAGCGCGAGCAACGATGTCCACATCTACGACCCGAGTGATACCCATTTCGACGAGGTAAACGTCTATTCGCTGATCACCCGGATTCATGACTATTACAAGGGCCTCGGGTTCAGCAAAATGGACTTCCCGCTTAGAGCGGTCGTTCACTACGGTGACTCTTATGACAATGCTTATTTCAGCCCTCAGTCGAACTCGATGGCTTTCGGAGACGGCAACAGGCTCAACGACCTTTCCAAGGAGGAGACCGTTTGTTGGCATGAGTATTCGCATGCGGTGCTGAATCAGATCGTCAGGCTAAATTACAGCGCAGAGTCCGGTGCCATGAATGAGGGGCAAGCCGATTACTTCGCATGCAGCTATTCCAACGATGCAAAGCTGGGTGAATATGCAGTCGCCAAAATGGGGAAACCCTATCTGCGGATCATGACCAACTCGCTCCACTATCCCGAAGATATCGAAGGTGAGGTTCATGCTGACGGTAGCATCTGGGGCGGCGTCCTCTGGGATGTTCGCGCGGCCTTGGGCGAAAAGACCTCTGACAAGCTTATTCATAGCAGCTTTTTCTACCTCAAATCCGGAAGCCCCGAATTCCTCGATGGCGCCAACGCCATTTTCACGGCTGACAAGAATCTCAACAACAGCGAGAACAAAGAAGCTCTCGCCAAGGTTTTTCAGGCTCGCGGAATCACCACCAAATCAAACTACAACGGCTCCGTTCTCGACAGCAAAGACCTCATGAGGATCGGGCTGTTTCGCAAGGTACACGGCGAGTAAATTCAACCAATCGCTACAAAGGGCTGGGAGCAAGGTTTCCCAGCCCTTTTGTTTCCAAGTTTTCCAGCCATCATCTTGATTGATAAAGCGGGGTATTTATGAGTTTTTGCGTTTTCTGCGGCAAAGATCTGAGAAAGGGAGGCGATTTTGTACAGAGCCGCGACGGGCTGCTCCTGTGCAAGTTCTGCGTAGATACTGCCGAGGATATATTCAAGCGCAAGAGCGCCCACGACAAGACCTCCCTGATTAAAGAAGGCGGGAAGGGAACTATCGACCTCAAGCGCCTTATCCAGGAGTATTCCCCGAAAAGGATTTACGACGCACTTTCTGAATACGTGGTCGGCCAGGACATCGCCAAAAGAGTCCTTTCCCTTGCGGTCTACAACCATTACAAAGTCCTGTCGATAATTGATTCTACCGATGTGGAGTTCGAGAAATCCAACATCCTGCTGATGGGCCCGACCGGAAGCGGGAAAACCCTTCTTGCCAGAACTCTTTCACGGATTCTGAAAGTTCCCTTTGCGATCGGTGATTGTACAAGCTACACCGAAGCCGGCTACGTTGGAGACGATGTCGAGAATATTCTTCTTTCGCTCCTGATCTCGGCGAACTATGAGGTCGAGGACTGTCAGAGAGGAATCGTTTACCTTGACGAGATCGACAAGAAGGCCAAGAGCAGCAACAATGTTTCGATATCGAGAGATGTATCGGGAGAAGGCGTTCAGCAGGCATTCCTGAAGCTCATTGAGGGAACTGTCGCAAATGTTCCCCTCACCGCCGGCCGGAAGAATCCGATGTCACAGCAGGTCGTCAAGATCGACACCAAGCATGTGCTCTTCATTTGCGGAGGGGCATTCGTCGGCCTGGAAAAGTTGGTCGAACGAAGGCTTCGAAAGGATATCTCGATCGGGTTCAATTCCGATCCGCTCCCGAAGGAGCAGGCCGATTTCAAGTTACTCCACAATGTCGAACCGGCCGATCTTTTGCAGTACGGCTTTATTCCTGAATTCGTGGGCCGCCTGCCGGTCAAGGTGGCACTCGATGGGCTTTCCAGAAGCGACTTTCTGAGAATCCTACGGGAGCCGAAGAACTCGATCGTCAAGCAGTTCACCAAGCTGTGCGAAATGGACAATTGCGAACTGATCTTCACCGAAGACGGCCTTGAAAGGGTTGTCGACATCGCCATGGAGCGGAAAACAGGCGCCCGTGGCCTCCGGGATGTATTCGAGCGGATTCTGAGAAATGACATGTTCTTTCTGAGGGAGCTGGAAACCAAGTCCCTGAGGGTCGATCGGGATTACGTCGAGCGCCAGCTTCAAGTAATCGAAGACCAAAAGCCGCTGGAAAGAGACAAAGAGAAAAATGCCGCCTGATTGGCGATCGGCACTGCGGCGAAGGGTTG
>MNYA01000051.1 GCA_001872985.1 bacterium CG2_30_54_10
CGGCGCACATAGTGCGACGGAACAAGGTGCTCGACGAAGTCAGCACCGCGATTCCGCGCGACAGGGTCGCGCGGAACAACCAATTCGTCTGCCAATTTGCTACAGTCTCCCTTTATTTGTAAATCACGCCGAGCAGGAATGTGAAAATGCCAAAGATGAAGCTTCCTATGCCGGCGTAGAACAGAAGTTTCACCGAGTTTTCGGCCGCTTTTGTCAGTTCTTCCCTCGATTTTGAGGAGATCAAAAAAACCGTTTTCGCTTGTCCATATTTTTTGAGACAAGGTTTCCCATTTACATTTACGTTCCCATTTACGTTTAGAAAGGAAATAGGCCCAATTGAAAAAGCGTTCTGATCGACTTTTAGAAGGCTTTCGATTTGCTGGACGCCAAGAATCCTTTTTCCCGCATCTAAATGGGTTACAGACGGACCATTGGCTTCAGAAGCTGAAATTCGTGCAAGCACGGGAGAAGGCATTGAGAGAGGCGTCCGAGCAAGCGACTGAGCGGAAGTTTGGGCAGGCGTTTGCGCGGAGGTCTGAGCGGGCGATTGTGCTGACGTCTGATTGGGCGTTTGTGCAGGAGTTTGAGCAGATTTCTGAGTGGGCGTTTGTGCAGGCATTTGTGCAGGAGTTTGAGCAGACTTCTGAGTGGGCGTTTGTGCAGGCGTTTGTGCAGGCATTTGTGCAAGCGTTTGAGCAGACTTCTGAGTGGGCATTTGTGCAGTAGTTTGTGCAGGAGTTTGGACGGGCGTTTGTGCAGGCGTTTGGGTGGGTTTACGTGCGGGAGCTTCTGATGGCTGGAAGCGGTCGATGCTCCTCGGACAATCGAAATCGGCGCCTGAAGGGTCGACCGCGATTCTGCCTGTTCCATCGTCGACCTCAAAACACGAACGGTCGGTCTGCTCGTCAAGCGTCCTGTTGAACGTCTGAATCTGCCGCTCCTTGATGTTAGTACGGCGGTTGGTTTGGTAAGTGATCTCTTCGATTCTCTCTTGAACCCGACTCGAGTAATACGCGCATGGTTGATTGCCGAGAGGCGATTCAAGCGGATCAGAGCAGCATACTTTTCCCGAGATTGCGACGAGGGAACCTTCGGGAGGCGGATTTGCAGAGATTTCCCGAACGGTTAAGGATGGGGTTGTGAGAAAAACCTCCAGCCTGACGCGTGCCAAGCTGGAGAAATACAGCAGCACTGTACCGAGGAGCAGGAGAAAAAAGCCGACCGCCATGATGGTCATGTCGTGAATTCTCCCAATTGTTGAGATGACACCATGGCATCATCCTTCTCGTGTAATAACCTCGATTAACTCCTTCATGACTTCAGGAGCTTTGTCATGGTCGATCTGACATGTCCCGGCGTTTTCGTGCCCGCCACCGCCGTATTTGAGCATCAGGGAACCAATATCCGTCTTGGAAGACCTGTTGACGATGGACTTTCCGGTCGCAAAAACCGTGTTCTGGTTCTTGAAGCCCATCAACAGATGGATGGAAATATTCGTTTCAGGATACATCGCATAGATCATGAACCTGTTTCCCGGCCAGATCTGCTCTTCTTTTCTGAGGTCAAGAATAATCAGGTTCTTGTGGATGGTGGAACAACGTTTGATCTGCTCCTTGAATTTTTCCTCGTGTTCGAAGAAAAGGTCGGTTCTTTCCTTGACATCGGGGATATCAAGGATCTGGCCGATGGTCATCGTTTTACAGGAAGTGATGAGATCCATCATGAGCTGGTAGTTGGAAATCCTGAAATTGCGGAATCTTCCCAGGCCGGTGCGTGGGTCCATGATGAAGTTCAAAAGGCACCAGTCTTTGGGGTGGAGAATCTCATCAATGCTGAATCTGGCTGCATCAGCCTTGTCCACTGCTTCCAGGATCTCATCTGAAACCCTGGGAAAGCGCTTCTTTCCGCCGTAATATTTGTAAACGACCCTTGATGTCGATAAAGCCTCGGAATCGATGATGTTGTTTGACTTTCGATGGACATTCCGGACTTTTTCGCTGGAGTGATGATCGAAAGAAAGATGAGCCGCTTCAACGTAAGGCAGGTTGGTCGTAATATCGTTGGACGAGATTTCGACTTTCCCATCTTGCATATCTTTGGGATGAACGAATTTAACCTCGTCGATCATTTCAAGTTCTTGAAAAAGAATTCCGCAGACCAGACCATCGAAATCGCTGCGCGTGACCAAGCGAAATTTTCCGTTTTCTTTAGGCATCTTTCACCTCCGCAAAATTTTGAATCACTTTACCATACGAACCGTAACCGCCAACAGACCCTCAGACTGTGTTGAAATGCCACTTAAATGCGTGCAAAGAACGTATTCGCCGATGCACATTCTTTAGAGCTGCTTTTGAACGTATTCCGGAGGCTTTTCGTCCATCACCAGCTTCATTACCCACAGAAGGCAGTCGAGCGTGAGAATGAAGCCTTTTCTAACACCAAGGCGCAACCCGCCCTTTCGAGAAACGGTGATCGTCATCGGCCCGAGCGGGGAATCGACGATCCCGGCAACGCTTTCAATGCCATGGTTTCGCGGATCGATCACGTTGTAGTCCGTGTAACTTTCAATCTGTCCGGTCAGCCGTACCCGGCGGATTTCCTTGTCCTTGGGATTCGTCAGGGCGATCGATTTCAGTTGGCTGAGCCGGTCATGAAATTGGCTGAGTTGATTGAACTCGAACTCCAAAAGAGTAACCCCATAGCCGGAAAGCAAGGAAAGCCCGTGCGAAAGAGGCTTCTGCGGGTTGGTCTTTCCGGAGGTGAATACGAACCCGTCGAGCGCCAGAAATTCGCAGCTCTCGATCCTCTTGAAAAGGGTCTTGGTGCTAATTCCATCAACGAGGTGCTCCACCTCGAAGGGAATGATTGCCGAATAAAAACCTCGAATAACCTTGTCGCTCGAGTCGCAGTCATGGAAACCAGGAATTTCAGACTCGACGTTGAACGCGTCACCTTCCTTCATGATTCGCTGGAACAGATTGGGAACGGACTCAATACGGGCTTTCCAGCATTTCAGCGAGATTGACGAACCCGGAACTTCAATTTCATCGATCGGCATGGCGGTACCTCCCCGAAGTCGCGCCATTGTAAAGCATGCGCCTCTGCCATGCAAGGCGCTGGTATCTTCTCAAAATGAGCGAGCGTGCTCCCCCTCTCGACACGCGAAGTGAATTCGCGGTATCTACTCAATTATTCGGGGTAACTCAATGATTCCTGGCGCAAGAGATTTCTCCCTTCGGTCGAAATGACAGCATCGTTTGTCATTCCGAACAAATGTGAAGAATCTCGCTCGTGA
>MNYA01000069.1 GCA_001872985.1 bacterium CG2_30_54_10
ACTCCGGCCATGAACCAGGCGGGAACGTGCTGCTTCATCCAGAGAAGCTGCAGGGACTCCGGCCATGAACCAGGCGGGAACGTGCTGCTTCATCCAGAGAAGCTGCAGGGAAAGAACGGCGTAGGATGCGCTGTGCGCCTTGCAAAAAGCGTATCCGGAAAAACTTTCAATTTGCCTCCAGATCTCCGCCGCGATTTCCGACGGAACCCCCTTGGCCACGGCTCCTTCAAGGAACCTTGCGTGGTTGCGGAGCATGATCGCGTCCCCACGCTCCTTTCCGCTCATCGCCCGCCGAAGAAGATCGGCTTCTCCAAGACTGAACCCTGCGAGAGCATGGGCAACCTTCATCACATCCTCCTGGTAGATCATCACCCCGTAGGTTTCACGCAGCGTCTCGTCCAAAAGCGGGTGGATGCTCTTCCGTTGCGTCGGGTCGCGGTGACGCGAGATGTAAGTCTGCATCATTCCACTCTCAGCAACTCCCGGCCTGATAACCGAACTCGCCGCCGTCAGTTCGGTGAATCCCCGACAACGCAGCTTTGAAAGCAGCGAACGCATTCCCGGAGACTCGATATAGAAAACTCCCATGGTTTTCCCTAGAGCCAGGGCTGAGGCGACTGGCGGATCGGCCGCCAACGCGTCGATATTGTCAAAATCGGCCGGCAGGGGGCCATTGCGCCTGAGTTCGGCGATTACGTCCATGTAGACGCCAAGAGAGCGTTGGGCCAGAAGATCGATCTTTACAAGGCCCACTGCCTCGATCGCATGCATTTCCATCTGGGTCATGGGAACCGCCTTGGAACACGGCTGGACGGGAGTGAATCTATGAATTCCGCCGGGGGCAATCACGACGCCGCCGGCATGGAGTGAAAGGTGCGTCGGAAGACCTTCCAGGCGGGCGGCGAGGTTCAGGAGCCGCTTGAATGCGGGGTTGCCGATAGGAATCCCACGGGCTTGCGGGAGATCGCGAGACTGAATGATGAAGTCCGCGACGGACATGTGCCCGATTGCGCGACTGAACCGGGCCAGATCGGAAGGTGGGAAGCCCAGGGCTTTTCCCGTCTCTCTGATAGCCCCGCGGCCTCCAAGCGTGACATGGGTCGAAATGAGGGCGACCTGATCTTCTCCCCAACGGCGACGCAGGAACTCGTATATTTCATCACGGATCCGCCAGGAAAAGTCGAGGTCGATGTCCGGCGGGGTCGACCGCCCCGGATTGAGGAAGCGCTCGAAATACAAATTGTGGGCAAGCGGGTCTACATGGGTGAATCGCAGGGCGTAGCTTACCAGGCTGTTCGCTGCGGAGCCTCGGCCAAGAACCCGGTGTCCACGGCGCTCGGCTTCATCGACGATCTCATGGACGAGAAGAAAATAGTCGGCGAATCCGCGTGCTTCGATGACCGAAAGCTCGTTTTCAAGACGCGCCACGACAGCCGCGGAAAGATTTCCGAAGCGCTTTCTGGCGCCCTCTTCCGCAAGAGAACGAAGCACTTTGGATGATTCAGCACGATCTTTGTGCAGTCTCGGCATCTGCCATTCGCCGAGCGGCGGGGTCCAGGTCGGGGCCATTGCGAAACTTGCCGCGCCGGCTACAGCTTCGGGGAACCATGAAAAGGGCAGTGCCAGGCTTTGTGGGTCGAGCGATGGCGGCGGGGGCGCAACCTTAATGCGGTCAGCAAGCTCGTTCTGGTGTATGGCGCGGAGAATTCTCAATAGGGTTTGGTCACCGGGGTTGGCGAATCTCAATATCGTTGTCGCGACCGGACCCGATCCTGAGCGGCCTGCGATCTCGGCTTCCCTACCGGCCCTCGCTCGTGAACTGTCGGGCGGGACTCCCCAGAATTTCTTCCAGCCTGAGGAACCCAGCATCGGAAGGGCGGTCAGAGCATCCGATCCGACTGCCAGCGCACGGCCCTGCCCCTTCAGCTCACCCAGCCATGCGGGAAGTTGGTTTCGCTCACCGTTGAAGACCTTCGCATCGGCAGTTTTACTCTGGAATATTGAAACAGAGCGGCAAAGAGCTGTATAGGCCGCGGCATCATCGGGATAAAGAAGAAAGTGACCGTTTCCGAAAGGCGCCAGCAGGCCGAAAAGTGGCTGGAGCCCGTTTGCTTTCGCTGCCTTGATCGCGGGAACCAACGCCCAGAACCCCATGATATCTGTCAGAGGAAGAACGGGTTGCCCGGCGGCAGCCAGTACCGAAGCCATTCGGGCAGGGAGACAAACTCCTTCCCCGAAGGAATATGGCGAAAGGAAGCCAATCGGTGAGAGTTTCTCCGTCATTGAGAATCATGGATCACTGGGGGCGGTTGGTTCAGGCTGGGGAAGGGCTTCTTCGATCCTTTCTTTGAGGTCTTCCGGGAAGTTCGGATTTTTAAGCGCTTTCTCCGCCTCTCTGCGAGCCGAGGGAACAACGCCAAGATCCATGTAGGCGAGTACCCGGAAGGTCGCCGCCAGCGGATCGCTCTTTCCGCGAAGCGCCTTGAGGAGGTCTTCAGATTTTCCTGAATCAATCAACTCCTGCCAGGTGTTTTCCTGGGAAAAAGATACATCCACTGTTTCTTCACTACCGACAGAACCGTGGATATTTCCGACTTTGAAGGTAATTCCGGTGTCCTTTTCCTTGGGGGGCTGGTCGGTCCCGCCGGGATAAATGACCTTCGTGCCGACCGTAAGGCTTCCTGCCTGCGCCCAAAGGCTTGAGACGACGGCGGCGAAAACCAGGGCCATTATGGATTCGTAAAAAAAAGACCGGTTTCTTCCGATGGACATTGCAGGGCGCCTCCCTCGTTCAAGGATAACCGATTCAGCCCGGACAACGCCAACTGTTGGAACAAAAAAAATGGTAAAAGCCCACGAGAGGTTCCATTCCTACAAGTTCTGTCCGAGGTGCAAAGCCGACGTGGAAGCCCATGATCGGTTCTGTCGGCAATGTACATTCTGGCTGGCCCGTCCCCAAAGCGATCGGCTGAGGTCGGTTGATTCCCGAGCCGGAAGTGACTCTCGGGGCGAGCGCTTTCTTCGGATCATCGATTCGCTCAGGAATTTCCAGTCGTCGTTCTATTTCGTAACCTTCGGCGTTTCGCTAGGGGCAGTGGGTGTTTTTCTGCTTATCATGCTGGTGAACTATATTTTTCCGGAATGGGCCACCTACGGCCCACGCGCCCAAAAGCGGGCTTGTTATTCAAATATGCGAGTGATTCAGGGTGCGATGGAAGTCTACCTTCTGGACACCAGGTTCACTCCTGCCCTGGCGAGCAATCCCGTGGAGGTTCTGATAGCAAGCGGCTGCCTTAACAATCGTCCGGTCTGCCCTGTCT
>MNYA01000050.1 GCA_001872985.1 bacterium CG2_30_54_10
TTCCGAGCGTTTTGGAGTGGTAAATCTTCTTCTCGTCTGGTTGGCACTGCTTGTAGCTTCCCTGAACTGGTTCGTGTTTTTTTGCAGAAAGCGGTTCAGTTCGCCAATAGGCGCCGAGGAACGGGAGAACGCCCCCAAATATGTGGTTGAATCCTGGATGGATCAAATCGTCTGCCAAACCCGGGCTGTTTTTGAATCTCCGCTACTGCTTCTGCTTGCGGGTTCAGCACTGTTCATGACCATTGGACGGTTTTTCATCGAATATCAGTATTCCGAGATCTTCGGAAATCATTTCGTCCAGGAAGCCGAGCTTGCACGATTTTTCGGGCAGTTTACGATCCTTTCAAATGTTCTGGCACTAGCCTTCCAAAGCCTCGTTACCGGAAGAATGATCCAAAGCCTGGGGGTCAGCAACGCAAATCTCTTCTACCCGATTTCCACGTTCCTGGCCTTCCTTGGAACCGGTGTTTCCTACACCCTCTGGCCGGGTGTTTTCGCCAGGTTCAACCAGGAAGGCTTCCGGCGTGCTGTGTTTCAGCCGGTCAGCAATCTTTTCTACAATGCGATCCCTTCCAAAAGAAGGTCGAGGTCCATCGCCTTCAACGAAGGAGTGGTCATTCCAATCGGTTCGGTTCTTGCGGGAACCCTATTGATCGGTCTTCAGGGAAGGCATATTCTTTTCTCCACGGTTTCGTTGTGTATCTGTTCCCTTTGGGCTGCGCTGACTTGGGGTCAGCGAGAGGTTTACAGCAAGAGCCTTCTCGATCTCCTGAGACGATCCCTGATCGAACGTTACACCTACGAGGAAAAAGACCTCGGCACACTTGATGTCAAAACCCAGGTTTTGGTCATCGAAGCAATGAATGACCCCAACGATGAGGTCGCCGAACTGGCGGCCGATCTGCTAATCAAGTTCGGCAGCCCGAGTGCAAGACTGGCGCTTCTTCGGCAGGCCAATAATGCCCGAGCCTCCCTTCAAAAAATTCTTCTGCAAAAGTTATCGGCCTTTCCAAGCCCTGATACGAAGGGTTTTCTGCTTAAATGTCTTGGATGCGGTGATGTGGAGATACGCCTTGAAACGCTCCACGCGCTAATCCGTTACCCTCATGATGAAGAAATCAGGTTGAGGGTGGGGGAGTTTCTCGAAAGCAATGACGTTCGCCACAGGGCTGCGGCGGCCGCGGCTGTGATAAGGGGCGGAGATCTTGTCCAGATGCTGAAAGCCTTGCTGGTTCTCCAAAAACTGATTTACAGCAAAAACAAGAATGAAATCATTCTTGGAATTGAAAGCCTCGGGGAAACTTGCGACGAGAGGTTCTGGGTCAATCTTCGCATCTACCTTTCAAGCCCTTCACCCGAGCTTCGCCTTGCGGCCATGCGTTCCATGAACCAGATGGTTCAGGCGGGCGAGGTGCATGAGCACCTCGAAATTCTTTATCGACTTTTGGGTGACAAGGTCAGGGAAATCAGGTCGTTAGCCATTCAGATCATAGGCCGTGTTCATCAGCCGCAGAACATTCCTCACTTGATCGACGCGTTATCCGACCACAGCCCGCGAAACCGGGCTCTGGCGCTGGAGGCATTGTCGCGCTACGGCGGAGAAATCCTGTCAGACTTGTTGATGGTTCTCGATGACCCGAGAGCCACCGTTCACGGACAGCTTGGGGCTGTCCGCTTACTTTCAATGTCCCAGGATCCGCAGATTCGCGAAAAACTTGCCAGTTTCGGATTTCAGAAAGTCCGGGCGATCTACGAAGCTAAAATAGACGAGATGGTCGTAAATGAAGAGCTTCCAGCCGATCTGTCGAAGTATCTTTCAATGGTGCTTTCTGAGAAATCGCAGGCAATGATGAAAATCGTTCTGGCGCTGGTTGCCCCGGAGCAGAATCAGGCGGCCCGGACACTCTTCAAAAGTCTCTACTCCCGGAATCAGGAAATGATGAGCAATGCCATCGAGATTCTCCAAGGGATGGGTGAACGCACTTTGATTTACCACCTTCTTCCCGTTCTTGAGGGCTTGCCTATCAAGCAGATCGTCGCTTACGGAGTTAGAGTTTTCAGCCTTCCTCAACCCACCGCCAGGCAGGTTATTGGACGGTATTTGCTTGCGCTTGATAATGATTTGAAAGAAGCTGCCATCTTCACGGTCGGCTCCTTGGGCATGACGGAACTGAGTGAAACGATCAAGAAAATCCAGCAGAATGAAAGCGCCTCATCATCCCTTGCCGAGATCTGCTTTTGGTCGCTTGACCAATTGTCCAAAGCAGGCTTATTTTCCTCTGTTGCCAATGCTTCAATGCAGAAATAAGGACCGCCTCCAATGATTCTCATAGAAAAAATCCTGTTTCTGAAGAAAATTTCGATATTTCAAAGCCTGAACAGCCAGGAATTGAGAATGATCGGTGATGTGCTCGCGGAAGAAGAATTCGCCGTCGGGGAGGTTCTTTTCAATGAGGGCGAACCCGGGGAATGCATGTATTTCCTTTGCGCCGGCAAAGTTGCCATCTATACCGGGGTCCCGCCAAAAATCAGAACCTTGGTGGTTTTTGAACCAGGGGACTTTTTTGGAGAGATGGGGCTTTACGATGAAAAACCCCGTGCGGCATCGGCGATGGCCAAAGATTCTTCCCGGGTGCTTCTTTTGAAAAAATCTGATTTCTGCGACTTGATCGCCGAATATCCGCCGGTAGCCCTTGGAATCATGAAGGAGCTGAATCAAAGGCTTCGGGCCACGAACATGAAGCTGAACTCATTCGAAGGAAGATTTCTTGACAAGGCTACTCAGCTTTACAACAAAGAGTATTTCGTTGATTGTACTGCGACCGAATTTTTGAAATCGAAGAAAAACGGTTTTCCCCTTTCATTTCTTCTCGTTAAAATCACCTTTGAGAAATTTTCCGCGGATCAGGCAAAGAGCGACTATCTTCTGGAGCAGTTTATGACTGATGTCGGTCGGGTTCTGACCCTTCACCAGCGGCCCACTGACCTTGTTGCCAGATTTTCGAAACAGAAGGTCGTGGCTTTGCTTGCCGAAGCCACCCGGCCCGGGGCTGAATCCTTTATGGAGCGGGTGAAAAAAGATATCGACAAGCAACAGGGTTATTTTTGTGAAGCCCACGGCGTTCTGGTTCAGGTCGGATTTACGATCCGGAACTTTCCCGAGGACACCCCTGAACGAGAAGCCATGCTGTCTTTCCTCGAACAGGTTTGATCAAGACCAACAAAAGAGCCTGATTCTGCTGCCTCAGATTGCTTTCGCGGAGGCGCGGAGATCGCGGAGAGAAGA
>MNYA01000354.1:0-112 GCA_001872985.1 bacterium CG2_30_54_10
AAGAAATTTAACTGGTCTCTTGGGCACGCTCAGCGAAGTATTTCTTATCGGAACCTCCCTAAAGCCGCCACGGGTTGGAGTACCCAGTCGCAGCCCATTTCGGAAGGAAAGT
>MNYA01000354.1:136-3285 GCA_001872985.1 bacterium CG2_30_54_10
TAAAGCTTCGATTTACCGCATCTCGCGAAAAAACATATTACAAATACTTCGACTCCATCTCGCAAGACCTGCTTTGGGACTTTGCCCAGCCCATCACAGTTACCGAGTATTTCGGCGGTCTCGAATACAATTTTTGAATAAGTTCCTACAATGCCAGTCAAACGGCTCAGTGTATATGCTCGGATCCGGCCCCCATCGGAAAAGACGCTTCGGTTAGAATTTCCTGGATGATCTGGAGCGCCCCGCTGGTCACCTTCCTTTGGGTCGACGTCTCGAAATGGGAGACGAACTGATCCAGGTTGGTCAGGATGTAATAAGCTTCTTCTTTGCCCAGCTTCATGATTGCCTCCGAATGCTCTTTGCAAATTAATTTTCTGTTCCCTAAGGGAATTATCGGCAGGAACAGATCGAAAATTGAGGGGAAATTGAGGGGAAATTGAGGGTTTGAGCGAAGTGTGGTAAGATGCCAGCGAACAGCCATGTCAGAAATAAATTTCACGATCGGATGCGTTGAACAGGCCACCACTGGCGGTATGGATCCGCTTTCTCCCCCTATTTCGGTCAGCAAGAACGGAAGTCTGGCAAAATGGAGGGACAAAATCCGCCTCCTTGATCTTCGAGTTAACGATCCCGGTCTATCCAGGTTCCGATCGCAGGTCGAGGATACCATCGTAAGGGCGAAAAGCCTCAATCTTGCAACCTTGATCACTCTCCCCGAAGCAATCCCCGAACTAATCGAACCGCCTCCGCCGCCTCCTCCCAAGCCGGATGATCCGCCAAGGCCCAAGGGTAAACCGTTTACGAATCCCCCAGTGGCTTACTTCAAGCCGTGTTATCTTGCCGTGCCGCGCAGCATTCCCGATCCTTCTGCGTTTCAAACTCTTTCCGTGGAAGACTGTCTTCCAATCCTTGATCTGGCTGCCGAACATGGTCTCACGGAGGCGATCGTCCCGGTTTCCGAACCCGGGCTATTCCTCGATCCACAGGCCGTAATTGAACTTCAGAAAAAACTGGCGGCAATTTGCCGTCATGCAAAAGAAAAGAAAATCCAGATTCACCTTCGAAATGGCGGGATGAGCATGGATCTTTTCCACCGACTGCAACGAGAGTTTGGTTGTATGTTGGCGCTCAACGTGGGCATTGCCCAGCTCGAACGAACCGATCTCCTTGATATCTACAACACCAACCGAAAAAATATCAAGATTCTTCTATTTCAGCAGGTTCTTCCCGGGCTCGACAGATGGAAAGCCCGAAGGGAAGCGATGGCTTCAAATATCAAAATCTACAAGGAGCGCTTTGCCGAATTCAAAGCAGCCGGAAAAGCCGGGGAAATCCGTGGCAAGGGAACTCCCCTCAGCTGCATGCTGCGCTCCTTTCACGATTACCAGGATTCCTGCCGGAATACCAATTTCAATCTCGGTCTTTTTCAAAGTGGCGAGATCAATTTCGTCCCTCTTCTTCGAGAACTCCGGGCCGACCTTGAGCAAGGCCAAGATCGCTTCCTGATCATGGAAATGGTCCCAAATATCAAGAATTCGGAATTCCTTGGCCGGTATCTTCTTCCCGAAATCTTCTCAGGGAACTTCTGACCATGGCACGCGATCGTATCCACTCAATGATTCGGGGTATCTGCTCGGAAAGAAGGGGTTCGCCCAAGTTGTTGAGTAGATACCCGTAATCGGTGAAATGATGTCGCTCATTTCGCTTTTGCCATCGGTTAGATCGCTGCGGAGGCCGATTTTTTTGGGGATCCTCTGCCTATTTATTTCACAGACCGCATTCGCCGGGCCGAGAAAGCCGAGCTCAGCCTCGGCCCCGATCTCGAGTTCGGCATCTCCCTCATCTTCAAAGGCCTCCGCGACCTCTCCCTACGATTTCAAGAGCCTTTTGACAAGGGCCGAGGAGTGCTTCAAAGAAAACAATTACCGTGAAGCCCTGATTTTCTATTTTGAAGCACAGGCACAGACCACAAGTCCGGAGGTGATAAGCAAAATCCATTTTCGACTTGGAGAATGCCTCGAGGCGATTCGCCGATTTGATTTTGCTGAATTTCATTACAAGAAAGCCCTCCTCGGAGAGCTTTCCGGAGATCTGGCCGGTCGCGCGGCTCTCAAGCTCAAGCATCTTCCGCAGCTTGCCCAACACGAAGAGGCGCTTCGACTTTACAAACGCGCCATGGCATCGTACAAAAGAAGAGACATTCGAGGTTCGCTGGGCGATTACCTGCGGAGCCTCCAGCTCGAACCGGCCCTCATGGGGCAAGACGAATCAGGGCTGATCGATGATGCGATTCAATATCTGACTTTCCTTTCAGAAAGCAAGGACAAAGAGCCCGATCGTTTGCTCAAGCTTGCCACCTTCCTCGAGTTGCGCGGTGAAACCGAAAAAGCGATCGAAACCCTGAAACAGATCCTGATCATCTACGCGAATTCTGAAGAAGCCGGTGAAGCCGAAGAGAAGCTGGCATTCTACACTCAGAAGCGAACTTCGTATCTTGAGTTCAAAAAACCTCACGACGGCCTTGCGGATCTGACCCCCAAGGAAACACCGGTACTTCTTGACACTTCCCTGGAATTCAGGGATCCCGGGGTGCAGTCCAAGGAGATGGCGGAATACGCTTTCACTTTTAAAGCAGCCAACGAGCAACCCGGCATTCCCGATCACCGGTTCGAGATTTTCTCGGTCGTCCTCGGGAAAGGCGAGAACCAGAAGGAATCTTTATTTCGCGCTGATGAAGGAATCAATGAAAGAATCCTCACCTTCGAAGACGGAAAGGTACAATATCGGGTAGAGTTCCAGACAGTCGATCTTACTACCGCTTATGTCCAGGATATCTATGGCGACGGGGTTCGGGCTGCCCCTCTCTTTGCTGAAATTCAAGTGAAGCTGACCGTTACGAGAAAATAGCCCGGGGGGTAGATAAACGATGTTTTTTCAATTTTTGGGATACTGCTTCGGTTTTTTCATGGCACTTCACTACTATCTGTTCCTGATTTTTCTTCCCGCTTTTCTCGATCGGTTCCTTGGAGAACCTGAGCCCAAATAATACCATTCGATCGTTTGATACGATTACCGTAACTTCTCAAAAAAGGGGGGCACGCGCCCCCCTTCGCCTCGCGAAGTGAATTCGCGAGGCTCATTCCCCGCGG
>MNYA01000286.1 GCA_001872985.1 bacterium CG2_30_54_10
GCCGGATGAGCCGGGGAAACCCTCTCCCCCGCCTGCGCGGCCGAATACCGCTCCGCCAGCAAGAAGCAGGAACACCCCGATGACAAGCCCCACCGCCACAGCCGTAGAAAAAATATCCCGGCGGCGGGACAAACCCCGGCCGGATTTAAAGAACGTTTGCACCTTACGAAATTGCATTCTCTACCTCGAAGCGTTTTCAGCGCTTGTACAACATTTGTTCCGCCCCGCGGGCGCCTTCCCCAATTCCTTCCCAGAGTTTTTGAAGTTCCTCGTGGCCATGGGAAGCAGCCTCGGGGCCATATTTTGCCGAAGCAGCATGAATTTTGGCCAGAGCATTTTTCACCGCCTCCAGATCGGGGCGGAAAGCCGGTTTGAGTTGGCCCTCGGCAGGAACCGCATTGGATGCCAGGAACTGCAGGGATTCGATCAGGTTCCAACGGAATGCGTTATCAACTCCGATCACGCTCTCCCAATCGATTACGTTCGTTGCGTGATAGCACCAGCTTTGTTCAGGGAGGAGTGCGTTTTTTTCCTTCAACAGGACGAACGAATTAACGCGTTGGTCAAAGGATGCCACATCTGACAGAGATCGGCAGAGCAGTCCTTCGAGGGGCTTGAGGAATGGGCCACCAGCGAGGCGCATCGACAGTGAGTCTGTCGCCAGGAGTTGTGTTGAGAATAGGGGAAAGCGATCGATCGGGTTCGGAATGGAGGCAGTTGCCCCTGAAGCGAGAAAGAAGCCGGCGGCTTCCTTCAATAAGCCTGAATCTACCGAACCGGGGCTATCAAGAATCTCGGCAAGGTAAATTGGCTGCGGATCCATAGGGATCCCCTTCAGCTTGAATATCGCCATTGCATTCCAGCGTAAGGCCCTGTTATCAAGGTCTTTCGTGGCAATTGCTTCGACCAAAATTTTCTGGAAATGGTCGAAACAGTAGCTGGCAATGAAGCTCCGCACTTCGTCGAAACCCTCATCGGGTTCCACCTGATGCAGAAAAAAATCCATTTCTTTGAGGAATTTCGGGTCGCCGGCCCATCGAATCGGGTCCGTGAGGGCAAGCTCATGGTAAAACCGGATGGTCTTGTTCCACCAGTAGCCGGTTTCCCCATAGAACAGTGCAATCTCCTCGAGGGTTCCAACATGGCCTTTCTGCTCGTCCGCAAGCCTGGTGACCAATTGTTCGGCTCCAGCCCTGTCCCCGGAAAACGCCATTTTTCTGGCTTCATGGGTAATTACGTGCGCCTCAAGATCCGGGAGGGGGCCAAGGAAACTGAATTTTTGCCGGTTTTTATCGAGAAGCTGGCGGGCCTTGGGGAGGTCTTTTCCGCTTACCGCCTGCCGGACAGCCGAATCGAGGCTTTTCCGCATTATTTCGAGCCCTTCCGGGTCATTCGGGGCTTCCTCAAGAAGTTTCCCCGAGGCTAACAGCGCGGGAAGCGCCTGGCCGGTTTCCATTGCGTTTCTGGCTTCCAGGAGGAATGGGTTGGTCGCGGAACGCCAAGTTTGAATGACCCCGATCGATGCTCCAATGCAGATCGCAACTATCAGCATAATTATCCGAATTGATGGAATAGAATTGCTCTGCGCGTTGATATCGGCAATCTTCTGTTGTTGGGTCGCAACCACCTGCTTGAACTGTTCCGAGTTCATATCCTGGACAACCCTGTAGACTTTGAGGGCTTCAGGAACTCCTTTCAACCGGAACTCCCCGACAAGGCTGTTCGGAACCTCCTGTTTGTTCATAGCCAAATATGTAGCTTCCGTAAACCAGACCTCGTTTGCCTCAGTTATGTGTTCGACTCTTGAGGCGACGTTGACCGGCTCACCAAGAATATCTCCGTCGGTCACGCTGACTTCACCGGTGTTGATGGCCACCCGGATCTCGATTTTCTCCAAGGGAGCGGCGGTCAGATTGTATTCCCTGAGGCGATCCTGCATCATCAGGGCGCAGAGAAGCGCGTTGGTCGGGCTTTCGAATGTGAGCAGGAAAGCGTCGCCGATGGTTTTGACAAGATAACCACCGTATTGCCTGACGATGGGTTTTAGGAGGGAATCGTGTTTTTCGCGCAGTCTGAGGACGAACTCGCGATCCGCCTTGGACGTGCGCTCGGTGAAACCCTTGATGTCGGTAAAGACGATCGTCAAAAGCCGGGAAGCCATTCGAATCCTCCTGGGTGCGACTTTCGCGCAATGTGGCGGCGCGAAGCGGCAGCGGCTTCCAGCCGCTGTTGCAGAGGTTGCAGAGGTTGGAAGCCTTCGCAACTTTTCGGCCATTCAAACACAGCCCGAGTTGGTAGCAAATTCAAACATGTTTCAAAGGTCACACCCAATCCTCCTCGCCTTGGTGGGCGCGAAAATAGTGTATCACATTGAAGGGTTCGGGAGACTGACCGGTTCCGACATAGCCGAAAGTATGAGGCCCTGGACGGATGCCAAGTTTCGCCGAATCTCTTCCGGAAACCCCGCATCAATTCTGCCAACGCTATGCTATAGTAATCACGGGTAAAGCGAAACCATGAAAAAAATTCTTGTGTTGGACGACGACATAGAACTTTGCGAACTTCTGACGGACTATCTGAAGATTGAAGGCTTCGCGGTCGAAACCTACCGAAGTCCGGAGGACATTTTGCGGGAGCCCGCTGAAAACCTCTCAGATCTGCTGATACTCGATGTAATGCTGCCGGGAATGAACGGGTTCGATTTGCTGAAGACTATCAGAACACGTTCTTCGATCCCCATCATCATGTTGACAGCCCGGGGCGAGGAAATGGATCGAATCCTGGGTTTAGAGTTGGGGGCCGACGATTATCTCCCAAAGCCTTTCAGCCCAAGAGAGCTTGCGGCGCGAATCCGGGCGATTTTCCGACGTTCGGATCCATCATGCACGCCAGGACAGGATGAAGTTCTACAAAACGGCGATATCAAATTATCCATGGGAAGACGCCGTGCGTTTCGCGGCGTTGAAGAAGTGAATCTGACCGGCGTCGAGTTCAAGCTCCTCGAGATCCTTCTCCGATCCCCCGGAAAGGTGATGAAACGCCAGGATTTAGCCTTGCAGGCACTTGACCGGCAGTTATCTTATGAGGATCGAAGCCTTGACGTTCATATCAGCAACCTCCGCCGCAAAATCGGAAGCAAAACCCTCCATGGTGAAAGGATCCAGACGGCCTGGGGGGTCGGTTATGTATCATCTCAGTAAGTCGGGGGAAGAGTGAAGGCAGACCGGAGGGCGCAAAGCGCCCGACCGCGGGGGATGAGCCTCGCGAA
>MNYA01000483.1:0-1681 GCA_001872985.1 bacterium CG2_30_54_10
CTTTGGGTCGCCGCATTGCGCGAAGACCACACCCGTGTTTAAGTGTCTTATGTGTCTGAGGTAAGGAAGTATAAAATGAATCGGGGTTTCACCCTCATCGAGTTGTTGGTGGTGATCGCCATCCTGGCCATATTAGTCGGGGCGGCGTTGCCGTTCGTACAGTCCTATGTCCTGGAAAGCCGAATCAGCAAAGCCAAGAGCGACCTGGAAGAGATCAGCCGCGCTTTGGCCACTTATGAGATGCGAGAGAAGACCTATAATGCCTCTGACATCTATCAGCTCGACGGCCGCTATCTTTCCAAGGCGCCCCAAGATCCGTGGGGCAGGCCTTACGTGGTAGCCACCAGCTCCGGAATAGTCTACTCCTGCGGCCCTGACAGGCTTGCGCTCAGCCCCGACGACATCGTCCAGCCCTATCTGCCTCCCCTTGCCCTTGCCCAGGTAAAATGGGCCGATTCAAACCATACCGGCCAGGTCGACGCGCAAAACACCCCAGACACCGTTCTGTTCTACTTCTCGCGGGTAGTTTCCGCCACGGCCCGGTTGAACAAGGATCCCACCAATGCTGACAAGGATTTTTCCCTTACCGGCACCAACACGCTCAACAAGGCATTCGACTGGAAAAGCCTTGTAGCTTTCGGAGAAGGCCGTGCATTCAAGGTCAATCTGGCCACGGGGGTTTTAGACGCTTTCACTCCAGGGAGCGACACTTTCACGGTAAACACTGAGAACCAGATCTGGGATTCTTCCCAGTTTCCATCGCCATGCTTGGCGAGCCAGGATGTCCTAATTCAACCTCAATGACAGGAATAACAGAAGTAAACCCAGTGCCATTTGGTTCGTGCGTATCAAGCATGTTTGTCAGACATGCGTATCAGGCATGCGTATCAGTAGTCGCGGGCTTTAGCCCGCGCAGGCTAAAGCCTGCGACTACGAACGAATTAACAGAGATTGCTAAAACAGGCCAAAGCGGATTGATTGAGCTTTTGGGGAGAGCGCCACAGATGAAAGGACATGAGGAAAAGATTATGAAAAAGGGTTTCACGCTGATCGAACTGCTCGTCGTTATCACCATCCTGGCCATCCTGGCCGGGGCGGCTTTGCCCTACGTGCAGGCCTATGTTGAGGAATCGCGTCTGGCAAAGGCCAAGTCCGACCTTGACGAGATCTCCCGCGCTCTGGTGGTATACGAGACCCGCGAAGGTGAGTACCCAGACAGTGACGTGAAGCTCCTCGCTGGCCGTTACTTGAATAAATCCCCCATCGATCCATGGGGGTCGCCATTTCAAGTCAGCAATAAGTCAGGGAGTGTCTTCTCCCGTGGCCCGGATCGGAAGGATTCGACCATGGTCGGCGGTGTGCTCGCGGATGATGCCGACAACATCATCGTGCCCTATCAACCCCCGCTGGCGTTGGTGAACGTGAAGTGGATAGATCGCAATCAGAACGGAGTTTTTGACTCGGACAACATTCCTGACCAGCTTCAGTTTAACTTCAGCAGGAAACTTACTCCCACAGAGGTGGTGATGACCAACACCAATTTGAACGGTTGGTTTCGTTTCAGCCCGGATGGTGGCGCGTCTGGGGACATTACAAACTGGGTGCAGACCTCCAGCGGTGGCCTCTCGACTCCTGACGTGTTGTCCAATCAAAAGACGGTGAATATCTCGCTTCTTGATAC
>MNYA01000483.1:1706-1896 GCA_001872985.1 bacterium CG2_30_54_10
ATCGGAAAGGCTTATGTGGTCGTCTCCACGCCTAACGTGGACGGCATTGCGAACAACGGCGACGAACTTTCTGATATCGACACCATTCCCAACCTCTGCATTTCTTCCCAGAAGGTCGTTATACTTCCTCAATGGTGAAAGAACAAAACAAAATGAAATCCGGGTTCACCCTGATCGAACTCCTCGTCGT
>MNYA01000483.1:1906-3203 GCA_001872985.1 bacterium CG2_30_54_10
CTGGCAATTCTGGCGGGGGCGGCTCTCCCCTACGTCCAGAGCTATGTTGAAGAATCCCGGATCGCAAAAGCGAAGACGGACCTTGATGAGATCTCTCGCGCTCTTGCTGTCTACGAGACACGTGAGGGGGAATACCCCGATTCCAACGTTAAACTGCTTGCAGGCCGATATCTGAACAAAGCCCCGATCGACCCCTGGGGCAATGAATACAAAGTCGACAATTTGTCCGGAACCTGCTACTCCTATGGGCCCGATCGCGGTGCGGCGGGCGGCGATGACATCATCATTTCCTATCAGCCGCCACTGGCGCTAACCCAGGTAAAGTGGCTCGATAAGAACAATACGGGGCTTCCCGACAACGACAACGCCGGGGACGAGATTCAGATGATCTTCAGCCGGAAATTGAGCGCGTCCATTAATGCACTGGAAATCGGGAACGAACTCGACAATTGGTTCCAACTCGACACCAATGGCCCGCTTACCGCCGGCGGCTTGGTTGATCCCAGCACCGTCTTTTCCACCACTTCGGTTGTAATCGTTGCGACCAAAGTTGTGGTTCTCAAGGTCAGCACCGCAGCATCTGCCTTTATCTCAGGAGTGGCCTCCCTTGAGGTAGGTACGCCCACTTCATTCACGGCGTCAAGTGGCCTTCAGGACCAGGCAGCGCCGACAGCGAACTTTTCCATCAAAGGGCAGAAGGTCGTTATACTTCCACAGTGACCGGCCGATCTGGCACACCTGATGCTACGTACTCCACAAGGAAATTTGAAAGATTAGAAAAAAATGAATCAGGAGGTGGCAAGTAGAAGCAAGAAGAAGTTAGAGTTTCGCTGAGTCCGTTCAAGAGTTTTGAGTCCAAAAAAATTTCGGAGGGAAAGTATATGAGAAAGGGCTTTACGCTAATCGAGTTATTGATCGTGGTTACGATCATCGCTATTCTAGCCGGTGCGGCTATTCCATACGTTCAAGATTACATCGATCAGGCTAAACTTTCGCGGGTCAGAATGGATCTGAATGAGATCCGCAATGCCCTTAGCCGTTGGGAGATTGACCGCGATAGCTGGAAGGATACTGACGTAACCATCGCGAAGTTGCTCGGGCCTTACCTGACCAAGGCTTTGGTCGATCCATGGGGTGGTCCTTACGTCATCAGCAACACAAAATCGCTTGTCTATTCAAAGGGCCAGAACGGGGTTGACGATTCTGGGATCAACGATGACATAACTCTGAACTTTCGGCCCCGCATGGCAGTTACTAAGACTGAATACCTTGATGTAAACGGAAATGGGAAAATTGA
>MNYA01000511.1 GCA_001872985.1 bacterium CG2_30_54_10
CTCCGGCGCATCCTCCGGCGAATCCTTCGGCGCATCCTTCAGCGAATCCTTCGGCGCATCCTTCAGCGAATCCTTCGGCACACCCTCGGGGGCATTTTCCAAGACATTTTCCGGCACGCTATCGTGGTTCCCTGGAGTTTCCTGACTGATACCTCGTTGTGGCACGCTGCTTTGAAGAATCCGGGTTGTCGAATGGTTTCCAAGGGTGGGAAAGACATTGACGATTCCGCCATGTGACTCCACCCAGTCGGCCCCGACAATCGAGCCGCGCGAATAATCTCCGCCCTTTACAAGCACCTGCGGGGTCAGCTTTCGGATAAGCTCCAGGGGGGTGTCTTCAACGAAGCCAACGATGTAATCAACCGTTTCGAGGGCCGCCAGAAGCGCGGCCCGTTCGGAGAATGTGTGTAGGGGCCGGGATGTACCTTTCAGCCGCCTGACCGAATCGTCAGCGTTCAGCCCGACGACCAGAAGATCTCCGAGTGCGCGGGAGGCTTTAAGCAAAGCAAGGTGTCCCGGATGAATGAGATCAAAGCATCCGTTGGTAAAAACGACGTGAAATGTGGAAAGAGCCTGGGTGAAATTTTCGAGTTGGTCCATCGGAACCAGCTTTTCAACAGGCAATGTCCGACAGACTTTCGCGGGAAAGATCTCCTCTTCAATCCCACGGCAGAGGCTGTGGATGAGCAACGCATGAATTTCCTGAACGCGTGCGGTCTGCGTTGTCGGCGTACGGAGCGTGAGGTCGGCGGCGTTCAGAATGGTCGAATCCCTGGCGCCGGTCAAGGCGATACTCGTTATTCCGAGTTCCTTTGCCGCTTCGATGGCGCGAAGGACATTCAGCGAGTTTCCGGATGTCGATATCCCAAAAGCGATATCGCCGGGTTTTCCAAGGCCCCGGATTTGCCTGGCGAAGGAGAGCTCGTAGCCATAATCGTTCGCGATCGCGGTGAAGGTCGCGGAAGGCCCGGTGAGCGAAATCCCGGGAAGAGGGGCCCGATCGAAACCGAACCGCCCGACGAGTTCACCAACGAGGTGCTCGGCATCTGACGCGGAGCCGCCGTTTCCGAATGCGATGATCTTGTTTCCATCGCGAAGCGCGGCAACCATCAAATCTAGTGCCCGGGTAAAATCCTCTTGAAGCAAGTGCAGATCTGAAGAGAAAAGGCGTCGAAGCGCTGCGGAGTCTTCGGCAAAGCGATTTTTTCCCATGGGGGGCTCCTGTGCGTGATTCTCAGGTGGTCTCGTTGTCGGGCGCCGCCGCGCGGAGGTGGATCCGGTCGAAGTGGTTCATGACCGATTCAACGGTGGCCGTGGCTGTGCCGATGATTCCGACCACCACTCCGGCTGCAAGGTTGGCGATTTCAGCAGCCTCCGTCATCGAGCACCCGGTCGCGAGGGAAAGACCAAAAGTTGCGATCACCGTGTCTCCGGCGCCGGTCACGTCGAACACCTCAAGAGCCTGGGTTGGAATCGTAATGGGTTTCTTGTTGCGCTCGAAAAGGCTCATTCCATGTTCGCCTCGCGTGATCAAAACGGCATCGGAATGGGAGATTTTCAACAGATCCGCGCCTGCACGCAGAACGTCATCCTCGGTTTCGAACACCCGCCCGAGAACCGCCTCGGCCTCGCGCGTGTTGGGTGTAATAAGAGACGCTTTTTTGTACAAGTGAAAATTTTTCAGCTTGGGATCGACGGCAACGAACTTCCCCGCCTTCTTTACCCGTTCGATAATATTTCCAAGGAGGTCGCCCGCGATCACTCCCTTCGCGTAGTCGCTCACGATGACTCCGTCCAGGTCGGGAAGAATGCGTGTAAGGTGATCCAGTATGGCTTTCTGGCACTCATAGTCGATCGCCTCAGTCGTTTCCTTGTCGATCCGCGCCATCTGCTGGTTCTGGGCGAGAATGCGTGTCTTGACGGTAGTGCGGCGCCCGGAATCTACGATCAGGCCTTCCGTGGCAATCCCGTCGGCCCTGAGGATCTCGCAAAGTTTTCGCCCTGCGCCATCGTCTCCGATAACGCCAAAGACATGGGCGCCGGAACCGAAGGATCTCAGATTTGCCGCAACATTTGCCGCCCCTCCCGAACGCCAGGTCTCTTTCTTGATCTGGACGACCGGAACGGGGGCTTCTGGAGAAATGCGGTCGACGCCTCCCCAGAGGTATTCATCGAGCATCACATCTCCCAAAACCGCGAGCCTGCGACCTGAAAACTGCTTTAGGAGCTTATTGAGGCAGGAATGATTCAACACTTGGGCAGTTCCTCCAGGAGGGCGAGCGCAATGAGCGGAACTAAAAGTTCGTGGTGCCCTGTCAGGTGGTAGCCTTCTCCGACACCGAGGCTGGGACGCTTCACGACGTTCGTCATGGTTCGATAATGGATCATCTGATCGGTATCAACGGTCGTCATTCCGTCGAGGGTGTTTCCGAGATTGTGAGCCCGGCTGACCGCCTTCAGGAAAATCTCCGGAAGGATCACCGCGGAGCCGAGATTCCAGTAGACACCGCGTTCGAGTTGTTCCACCTGTTCGCAAAATATCTCGAAATCGCGAAAGGTCGTCGCGCCAAGCGCCGCCCCATCGCAAGCCCGATGCAAATGGATGAAATCGGTGCCGATAGCCACATGCACGGAGCACGGAACCCTGCGCTCGAAGGTATTCCACAGCAGGCTAATCTCACGATGGGGGAAACGCTCCGGGCGGGCCTTCATCGATCGGTAAAGGGCTTCCCCGAGGCCGAGATTCTGCCGGGCGCCCTCGCTGATGGCTTCGCCCATCCAGGCGCCGGTCTCCTCGACGCAGCCGAACCGCCCCGCCTTGAGCTCTTTTGCTACATCCTCGGAAGTCTCGCCGAATGCCGCCAACTCGAAGTCATGTATGGCTCCGGCTCCGTTGAGGGCGATAGCCGTCAGGGCTTTCCTTTCGAGAAGGGCGATTAGATAGGCTGACAAACCGCATTTGATGACGTGTGCTCCCATGCCGAGAACGACCGGCCGCCCGGAGTTCCGGGCCAGCACTATCGCCGCGATTACCTTGCGAAGCGTTTCACCGGCATGGATCTTGGGCAAGGAATCGATAAACGGACAGATCGAATACCCGGCCGACGGAAGCCTGGCAAAATCTGGAAGTTTGACCAGATTTTGCCGCTCGGACATCGGATAAGTTGTAATCCGCCGTTTCATCGTATCTTCTAAAAAAGAGGGGGCACGCGTTCGCGA
>MNYA01000032.1 GCA_001872985.1 bacterium CG2_30_54_10
TCATCCCCCGCGGTCGGGCGCTTTGCGCCCTCCGGTCTGCCTTCATTCTTCCCCCGACTTATTGAGATGATGCTTCATCTACTTCCTTTCGTGTAGCACATCAGCGAGAAAACGGCCTGTGAGAGAGGCGGGGTTGCCTGCAAGCTGCTCAGGGGTTCCGGTGGCTACGATCTCACCACCGCGATCTCCGCCTTCGGGGCCAAGATCGATCACCCAGTCGGCCATTTTGATTACATCGAGATTGTGCTCGACGACGACGATCGTGTTTCCTTTCTCGATCAGCTTTTCGAGAACTTCCATCAGGCAGCGGACATCCTCGAAATGCAGCCCCGTGGTTGGTTCGTCGAGGATGTAGAATGTAGACCCAGTCGCAACTCGGGATAGCTCCGATGCCAGTTTGATCCGCTGGGCTTCCCCCCCGGACAAAGTGGTGCTGGCTTGACCAAGAGCGATGTAGCCGAGGCCGACATCGACCAGGGTTTGCAGACGGCGCCGGATAACGCTGAATGCATCAAAGAATCCGACGGCCTCCTTTACGTTCATTTCAAGAACCTCGGCTACGTTCTTTCCCTTGAAGGTGACTTTAAGGGTTTCTTCGTTGAACCGTTTTCCCTTGCAATGCTCGCAGACCACGTAGACGTCCGGGAGAAAGTGCATCTCGATCTGGATCTGCCCGGAGCCTTCGCAAGCCTCGCATCGGCCTCCCCGAACATTGAAGCTGAAGCGGCCTGGAGCGTAGCCGCGAGCCCGCGCCTCGATCGTCTGGGAAAATAGGGTTCGGATCGGGGTGAAGATGCCCGTGTAAGTCGCGGGGTTCGATCTGGGAGTGCGTCCAATCGGGTCTTGATCGATATTTACGACCTTGTTGAGTTGAACGAGACCGTCGAGCCGCCCGTACGCCCCGACCGTCTGCCTGGTCTTGTTTATCAGGTTGGAAAGAAGCGGGAAAATTGTGTCAGTCACGAGGCTCGATTTTCCCGATCCGGAAACACCCGTGATGGCGATGAGGCAACCTAAGGGGAAACAAACATCGATCCCCTTGAGATTGTTATGCCGTGCGCCGATCAGCTTCAAGTTCTTTCCATTTCCCTTCCGTCGCTGGCCTGGAACCGGCAGGAACGCTGTTCCGGCCAGGAATCGGCCCGTCAGGCTGTCGCTTTTAGCGGCGACTTCGCGCGGAGTCCCTTCGGCAACGAGGCGCCCGCCTTCCTTCCCGGCTCCGGGGCCAAGGTCAACGATATGGTCGGCCTCGAGCATGATTTCACGATCGTGTTCAACGACCAGTACCGTGTTTCCAAGGTCGCGAAGCTTCTTTAGAGTGGCGATCAAACGGCGGTTGTCCCTAGGATGGAGTCCGATACTTGGTTCGTCAAGAACGTAAGTGATCCCTACCAGGGCCGATCCGATCTGGGTTGCCAGCCGGATGCGCTGCGCCTCGCCCCCGGAAAGTGTGTGTGCGGCCCTCGATAGCGTAATGTAATCCAGGCCGACATCCTTGAGAAATCGAAGACGGTTCCGAACCTGTTCGAGTACCTTTTTGCAAATGAATGCATCACGCTCGCTCATTACAAGTGAATCGAAAAACTCGACCAGCTCGCCGACCGGCTTTTCGGTAAGCTGATGGATACTAAGCTTTTCGACCGTGACCGCAAGCGCAACCGGGGAGAGCCGCTTGCCCAGACAAGAAGGGCAGGGCATGGTGCGCATGAATCTCTCGTAATAAGCCCTCGCATCCTCGGACGGTGTCTCCCTGTAGCGACGCTCGATCGTCGGAAGGATCCCTTCAAAGGGCTTGCAGAACTTGGTTTGCATCGATTTTCCCTTGTAATCGACCTCGATTGCCTGGGAGCCCGTCCCGTTCAGAAGGGCGTTGACCACCTCATCCGAAAGGTTTTTAAATGGGGTCTGCACCGAAAACTCGAGGTGTCTGGCGAGGCTTTCGAGCCACTGCCTGAACCAGGTCTCTTCCGATGCGTTCATGCAGGCTATCGCGCCTCCGGCGATCGAAAGTTCACGATCCGGGATGACAAGATCGGCATCAACCACCATCTGGATACCCAACCCCGAACACCCAGGGCAGGCTCCATAAGGGGCGTTGAAAGAGAACAGCCTTGGCTTGATCTCAGGCAGGCTCACGTCGCAAGAACTGCAACGCAGGTGCGCGTTGAAAGCTGATTCTCGTGGCGTTACTGGTTTCCCCGGATTTCGGGAAATTTCGGGATCTTCGGAAAGTATTACCAACTGGCCATCAGCAAGCTTGAACGACAGCTCGATAGCCTCCGACATCCGGCTTTTCTGCTCATCGGTGCGATCGAGTTTCAACCGATCGAGCGTTACCTCGATGGTATGCTTCTTCTTTGGATCGAGCTTCGGAAGTTCATCATCAAGCAGGAAATACGACCCGTCAACACGAACCCGCGAAAAACCTTCCTTTCGAAGCTCCTCAAAAACCTTCTGATACTCCCCTTTGCGACCCCGGACCACCGGGGCAAGGAATGTCAGGCGCGTGTCAACCGGATGAGCGAGAAGTGATTCGACGATCTCCCCGGGAGTGGAGCTGGCAACACGTTTCCCGCACTGCGGGCAGTGGGGAACCCCGATGGCGGCAAAAAGAAGCCGGAAATAATCGTACAACTCGGTAACCGTTCCGACGGTCGATCGGGGGTTTCGCGAAGTGCTCTTCTGCTGGATGGCGATCGTCGGGGAAAGTCCCTCGATCTCCTCGACATCGGGCTTTTCCATTTGCTGAAGGAACTGCCGGGCGTAGGAAGACAGCGATTCCATGTACCGCCGCTGCCCTTCGGCATGAATCGTATCAAACGCAAGTGAGGATTTTCCGGACCCGGACACTCCGGTGATGACCGTCAGAGACTTGCGCGGAATCGCAACGGACAGATCCTTGAGATTATGAACCCGTGCTTTGACTATACGAATCATTCGATGGTGGGCTTAGAGCGGGAGAAATGGTCAGCGCCAGTCGTATTGGATAACGCTTGCTTGTGTGGGATTAGCGATCACGCCATCCTTGAAGGTAACTTTGTAGAAGCCTGAAACTTTATACCGTTTTGCCGGGCTACGGCGGCTATAGACTTCGACCAAGCCGTTTTTGACCACGACCTCTCCGGTGCGTTTGGCTGCATTGTACAAAACCTTGAACAATCCCGATGTGCCCAGGGCGACTATTCCACCGGATTCTATTTCAAGAACCTCGCGGCCGTCGAGGGCGATTGCGACTGTGACTTCCCCGCGGTTCAAAATTGCGAGCTCTTTATTGACCTTGTTCTCTTTTTCGTCAAGCTCGGGAAGTTTGACCACCAATTCTGATTCGGAAAGCAGCTTCAAGATGTTCTTTCGTTGAAGTTCGACGACCATGAAACCTTCTTTTTCAGTCTTGAAGGTGAATTCCTCGGAGAAAACCCGGCCTTTCTCGATCTTTTCCCAGTCGCCGATGGATCTCCCCAGCGCTTTTCCGGTTACCTCGCTCACAGAGGATCTGAGCAATGTTGCCCGCTCTTCCTTGAAAGCCCGCTCCGACGAACGGTTTTTAAGAATGACACCAAATGCGAGTATCACGAAAACGACCACAATCACCACACAGGCAATTATCAGGTTACGCTTTCTGTCTACATCTGCCTTCTGGCCGAGGATCGATTTTTCGCGTTCCTGCTGGAGCTTTTTGAGAGACTTATGGTCGAGCCGCTCGAGTTGGTGCCACTGTTTCGACATTTTTCTGGTTGCTTGGTTGGTTTCGTCTGACGGTCGACTAATTCAGCAAATCGATACCGACATTGGGCGTTATCATGATGGAGCTATCCTTGAAAGTTTTCGGATCTTTGGGAAACACACAGTGGATCTTGACTGAAATAAACTTGAGATCCGTGGGGTCTGTCGGGAGCGTGGCCGACGGATCGACCTGGAAAATGACATGCTCGACGTCCTGGCAGATATTGAAACGCTTTTGGCTGCCGCTGACTGGCGCAAGAGACACATTTCCAGCTTTGGCGTAATCCGGCGCCACGGTCGAAAACTTGAACGTCTCTGAATCCATTCGGAGATCGCCAACCTTTGCCAAGCTGTTGATTTTCGGGATGAACCATAACTTGCATTCTGTAAGCTGGCCCTGAACTGGGGGTGAGTTGGCCGGTTTTTCAGACTCACACACCACGAACTGCATTATCAAAAGGTCGCCGGAGGTGGGAGCCTTGATCTGGTCACCGTTATTCAGGATCTTGAGATAATACTTGTTGGCAATCGTCTTGTTGGGGTTGTCGCTCGGGTCGAGGACAGTATCAGCGAGCAGCGTGGTGGGATATGAGGAACTCTTGATCCGATCGGAAATGAGCTTCGTTCCATTGCGAAGCTGATCGACAATGGAGCTGATCCAGCTTGCCTTGTTCGCGGTTCTGGTTCCACCCATGAACAGTTGATAAGCCCAGAAAAGGAACATGGACAAGATTCCTAGAGCCATCATTAGCTCAACGAGAGTGAACCCCCGGCATGGAAGGCGAACGCATCCAACCGATTTCCGCTGCTCATCAGTCGATTGACCTGCACTACCACCGGGTGGAAGAGGCTGCTCCGATTGAATTTGCAAAGGGAGCCGCATCATGGGGGAGGGCCTCGCCGCGTGATTTTCTGCACCTTCCGCTGAACCTGGGAATATCTTCCGCCCTTGTCCGGTTTGGCCGGATTGAATTTCACATCGATGATGGACCCCTCGACCTCGATCTCGATTGCTTCTTCATTATATCTGCGGAGTTCTTTCATTGCCTGAAGGTTGATTTTGTTGACCTTGTAAGTCATCGTGTAAGGATATTTGTCGGAGGTGGAAATCTTCCAGGAGTTGACCGTAGGGAGGTTGTCCGCGATCGGCATCTCAAGACTGGGCTGAAGATGCTTGCCGTCAACCAAGGTATTGGTGCAATCGCGAACGTAATAATCCAGGAACTTGCGCGGGCTGTAGTCAAGCTTTGGGGCTTTGGGGCTGGTATACTTTTTTGAGGGATCCGGGTCGACGAGACCCTTTTCGAGATATCGGTACTCGGGGTTGTAGAAACTTCCCATTTTCAAATAAATATCGTTTGCCCCCGGAACTTTCAGGTAGAAATATTTAGGTTTACCGTCCATGGCTTTTTCTTGTTCAGGCTTGATCCGGAAATACACACCCGAAAAACCCGTCACGAGCTGAAAATTTTCGCTCCCGGTAAACTCGGTAAAGTCGCAAAGCGGACTTTTGCCGGTAGTGAACTCGACGGAATCATACAGCTCGGTGGGGAAAAGCTTCGCCTTGAGCAGCAGGTGCTGAATTGCCGCCCGTGCCGCGAAAAAAGCCTGCTGGTTTTCGAGGCTCAGCCGGTTGCGGCCTGACACATTTTTGTGTTGGTAGAGCATCCCCGCAACCAGGATCATCAGGCTGAAAGCGAAAAACAGCGCGACAACGATGACCATTCCTCGTCGCCCCGATAAGGATGTCCGGCTGGAAATCATCTTGAAAGGTCTCCCTTCAATGTCATCAAATGCACGCGTTTGATGCCGACTCCCTCTCTTTCAGGCTGGGAGTACAGGGATCTGTCAGAGTTCCATTGAACCTCAATGATCAATTTTTTCATCGTACAGTAAGCGAAACGATCGTCGCTTGTATAGTTCACCTTCTCGGCAACCATGCGTTGGGTGAATCTTACGCCGGAGGGATTGACAAATCGGGGGGCATCCGCGCTGAAACCAGTGTAATTGTCATCGGTATAAATTGAATCGGGGGATTCAGAAACATTGTTGGGGACGCACTCGGTCTCCCAGCGTGGGAAACCCGCAAGTGAGCCACCAGTGGGGTTGGGGTTGTATTGTTGGATCCATTTCGAGGAGGAAATTTTCGCGGGGTTTCGAAGAAAAGAGAAGCTCATTTCTCTAAGTTCGGGGAAATCGGTCGGCGCCTTCGGTGGGGTGGTTGTCTCAGGTTTGGCATCGGCTGGTGCGGGAGAAGCACAAACGTCTTCGACCTTGAGGGTCACAGCGTAGCTCACTCCTCGGGGGTCGGTGACTATGCCTTTGCATGAATACCCACCGGAAGTATCCGGGCAATCGGGAAACAACATCTCCGCCATTTTTTTGCACCAGACAGCATCATACTTGGTGTAATCTTTGACCCCGGATAGGTCGCTCGTCTTCATGACCGCAGGATTTCCGGCTCTTATCGCCTCGAAAGGCACATTGTCGAGAAGAGCGTTCAAAATCTCTGAGCCTTTGTTAATGGCGAATGCCTGAGACGCATTTAAATCGGTCTCCTCGGCGCCTTTATGAATAACCCCAAAAATAGGGATCAGAGCAACAGCGATCACCCCCATCGCAATGACTATCTCGAGGAAAGTGAAAGCCCTCGCATGGCCGGAAAACCGGAAACCGCCTGATGATTCCATTTTTGAATCTCTCGACCTCTTCCTGATTATAACAAAAATTTCCGACAGAATCCTGTAATTTCGCGGCGAACGAAAAACCGGGGCTCCCCAAGCAGCCAACGAACTAAATTGAAGCCCTTTGGAGCGTTCGGTTGTATCTGCATAATAAACCCCGGGAAACACAAAACCGGGCCGGAGGGCGAAAAGCGCCCGGTCGAAGAAAACGAGACACACGCATTCATTTCACGTGCCGAGAGGGGGCGTGCATCCCCTCTTTTGGAGAAGACGCGTTCAGTTTTCTTCGGGCTCACATCAATTCGGAAGCAAGAGCCGAAAGGTCGGACCGCTCAGACTTGTGCAGGATGATATGCCCGAACAGCCCCTGGTTTTTGAATTTGTTTATGACGTAGTTCAGCCCGTTCGATGAGCCGTCAAGATATGGATTGTCGATCTGATAGGGGTCTCCGGTGAGGACAACCTTGGTACCCTCTCCCGCGCGGCTGATGATCGTCTTCACTTCATGGGGAGTCAGGTTCTGCGCTTCATCGACAACAAGAAATTGTTTTGGAATGCTTCGGCCGCGGATGTATGTGATGGCCTCGATCTGTATCTTCTGCGACTCGATCAGGAAACGAATCTTCTTGCCGACATCCTCGGAATTGTTGTACAGGCGATCCATGACGAATTCGAGGTTATCGAAAATCGGTTGCATCCAGTGGCTGAGCTTCTCATCCTTGGAACCCGGCAGATAACCGATGTCCTTGCCGAGCGGCATTATCGGCCGGCTGACCAGCAGTTTGCGATACACATGTTCGTCAATGGTCTTTTGAAGGCCACAGGCGAGAGCCAGAAGCGTTTTTCCCGTGCCTGCCCGGCCAACCAGGGTGACCAACTGGATCTCATTGCAAAGCAAAAGTTCCATGGCGAACTTTTGTTGAAGATTGAGCGGTTCGACACCCCAGGGCTTTGCGCTGACGTGAAAGAGGGGAGTCAGCTTTTTCAAAGTTCCGCAATATTTCGCCAACGCTGTTTTGTTCTCGTTTTCCTCGGCCTTCAGCAGAACGAACTCATTCGTATAAAGGTCCGTGGCCTTGTACTCCATGGTTTTCGAGCTGAGGAATGCCTCAATATCGCGTGCCGGAAGAATCAGTTCGCGCCATCCGGAATAAAGTTCATCTAATCGGACTTTGTTGGTTTCAAAATCCCCGGTCAGGATCCCAAGGGCGTCAGCCTTGATGCGGGCATTGATATCTTTGCTGATCAAGTAGACGGTACGCCCTTGCTTTTTCAGGTGAAGAGCGCAGGCCAGGATCCTGTTATCGACCTTGTTTTTATCGAACCCATAAGGGATTTCCATGTCATGATCGATCAGAACCTGAAGGGTGCCCCCGTTCGGAATTGCAACACCTTCGCAAAGATGGCCTCTTGCCCTCACATTGTCGAGCTCTCGGGATGCGGATCGCGCTTCCCGACCACGCTCGTCGTTGAACCCTTTAAACCGATCGAGCTCTTCAATGACTCCGAGGGGAACCACGACGTCGTTGTCCTTGAAGGAGAAAAGAGCCTGATGATTATGCAACAACACGTTTGTATCAATGACAAACGTTTTTCTCATTGTCTCTCCCTTATCATTCAATTTCGCATTCGAAAGCGTTTCAAGCTATCACAGGGTCTGGGTCATGTCAAACGGAACACGAAGCTTTCAAAGAACGCAAAGGAAAAAAGATATAGCGCCGATTGTTGGGATGAAGGAGGACTCAACATTTCGGCGCCGAGAACCGATAGGAGATGCGGGAACTCATTTTTGATTCAACCTCTCAGGGTGCAACGCTTCAGGAAAGGAACACCAAGTTCCATGAACAAGCCGACGTCTCTGCTGATTTTGATTTTCATCATCCTTCTTTGGGCGATTCCTCCGTCTTCGGCTCAGGAATTTCCCCCTGATCCGATGGTCGCCAATGAAATTTCGACGGAGTATTCTTCTGTGGGCCGCCCGAAGATTCGACGAAAGTCCAATGGGGATTCAATTGAATTCTCGAGTGGATCAGGGAAACCTTCAGATATCGAAGAAGGCGATGCGCTCATGGAGGGCGTGACGGACGAAGGCGATATCGGTTCGGGAATGCAGACCTATACCGTGCGAAAGGGCGACACCCTGGGCGGTATCTCGAAGAAATTTTTCGGATCAACCAAATTCTGGAAGAAGGTAGCATCTGCTAATGGCATCTCCAATCCCGCGGGATTGAAGGTCGGCCGTGTTATTCGAATTCCTTCGACGGGGAACAGCCGTACCAACCGAATGCGTGCAGGGGCCGGGCCGGCGCCCTACGAAAATCTTCCACCGGTTTCTCCTGGCTCATCGTTTCCGCCGCCCGATACGGCTCTTCCTCTGCCCCCGGCGGATTCCGGAAACGACCGCGTGCTTTATTCCGATGGGGGCCTTCCGCCTGTGCTTTTGCCGGGTCTCGATCGGACGTACAACGGAAATCGAAACAACGTAAATGTCGACGGCTTAACCGGATTGACCCATACCTTCGCCGCGTATCCACTCGGCAAAGGGCTTTTCTCGACATCATTCGGCGTATCCTGGAACAAGATCACCCGGCGGAATGGCCACCGACTGCAAGCCGGCGAAGATGGTGATTACTGGGAATTCCCGATTGCCCTGACCTATTCGGGCGAGAACTTCGAGGTCGCGATGAAGCTTCCCTTTGAATCCTACGATGTTTTCGCCCCTTTGACTTACAACTTCCGCGATGGAACTGATTCGGGGATGGGAGACGCCGCACTGAGGCTGAAATTCAGTTCGCAGAATGAGAACATGGCATCCTGCCTGGGGCTCGGCGCTATTTTCCCCACAAACGATCGTCAGATCGGCGACACGACAAATGACAACGCCTGGGAGGCTTTCGCCGGGATCTCATCAAAAAAGAAAGATGGCGGAAACTTCCACCTCAACGGCGGATATCAGGCCGGCAGCGGAAACACCGAGCATGAAGGGGTGTTCTTCAATGTGGGGTTCGAGTATTCGGCCAACCCTTCTTTTACCTTCATGGGTGAAATCAACGCCTACAACCGGATCGGGAATGGACGAAGCACCGACCTTACTCTTGGAATGCGCTACCACGTGAAACCGGGTATGGCATTGACGCTTGCAGCCCCTATCGCGCTCAGCAATGACATGTTTTTCGGATACGACTACCGGCTGATGGGATCCATTCAGTACAATTACGGCAGCGGGGTGGAACCCTCATCACCATCCCCCAGCGTTCAGTCGCTTCCCATGGGCACCAGAGGAAACTCATACTGAATCAGGCATTGCCTATTCACTTTGTTGTATAAACTGTAACTTCTCAATAAAGGGGGGCGCGTTGCGCCCTCCGGTCTGCCTTCATTCTTCCCCCGAATTATTGAGCTGATACTACCAACTGTTCAGCAAGGCGGATCGCCGCCTGAAGACCTCTGTGATCGGCTTGGCCGGTTCCGGCAATGTCGTATGCGGTTCCGTGGCCAACCGATGTCCGGACATACGGCAGCCCGAGCGTTACGTTCACGCAGCGGATCCCGCCGAATGCCTTGATGGCGATGAGCCCTTGATCGTGCGTCTGCGCGACGAATGCGTCGATCTTTCGCCGCATCTCGGTCTTGAATAGACTGTCGGCCGGGTAAGGCCCGGAGATGTTAGGGTTGATTCCGAAGGCCCGGGCAACGGCGGGAATGATGGCCCGTTCCTCCTCGTCGCCGAACAGACCATGCTCGCCGGCGTGAGGATTAAGGCCGGCGACGGCAATGGCGGGGAATGGCTTGCGAACCGTGCGAAACGCCATGTGGGCCGACAGGATCGCATCAAAAACGGACTCCGAAGTCAAAAGAGCCGGAACTTCCCGCAGCGGCACGTGCAGAGTGGTCATGACGACCCGGAACCGGCCGAAAACCATTGCCATGAACGTGGATTTCACGCGGGCAAGGGCGCATAGCATGTCGGTATGGCCCGCGTAAGGACTTCCGGCAAGCCGGATGGCTTCTTTCCCTATGGGGCAGGTGACCATCCCCGCGCAGGCTCCGCCCATGCAAAGAGCGTGTGCAACCTCGATCGCCTGTATAGCCGCGCGACCGCCGGTTTTGCACACGGCGCCCGGAGGGAACGGCCCTTCAACGTTGATTTTTTGCCATTTAAGCCCGGCGGGGACCTTCGAAATGCGTTTTCCTTTCCCAACTATTGAAAAAGCGGATTCGAGGGCGCTTTCCGGCCCGATAAAAAACAGTCGATCGAGAAGAGCCGGGTCTGATTCAAGAATCACCCGAGCCGCAATTTCCGGACCGATCCCGCATGGATCGCCCAAGGTAACTGCAAGCCTTGGAATTGATTTCTTTTTCATTAACTCCCGAACTCCCTTCTTTCCGGCTGGATCTCGAATTTAAGCGTTCCCTCGAACGGATCGGCCCGCTTGAACCGGACGACTATCCGTTGCCCCAACGCCGGGTCGACAGCCGGTCTTCGGCAATGCCGAAAAGCGCAGAGAGCGTCAATGTAAACCACTACATCGTTCGAGCTCAGATCGACGACCGTTCCCGCGGATGTGTCCTGGCCGGCTGCAATCTCCTGCTGAACGAACTTCAGAAGAAAAAATTCCTCGCGTGATTTCATGATCATTTCGGCAGTTCGAGTGGCTTCGTCGGACATCATGAGCGCCTGACTGAATCCTTCGGCATCGTAGGGCGGGGAATGGCCTGCAAGGTGGCCCTTCAATTGACGCTGTACCAAAAGGTCGGAATACCTTCGCAATGGTGACGTGACCTGGCAATAAGGCCCGATCCCAAGCGAGCTATGGAAACCCGGAACAGATCCCAGCGCGGTCCGCTTGAAATACCGGAGAGCCTGAAAGAAAGATACCGCCTCAAATTCCGTCGGAAGCTGCGGAAGTTGTTCTGAACGCTCCTGAGTTCGGTAGATGCAGGGAATCCCGTTATCCTGGCAGCGCCGGGCCGCAAGATGATTCGCCAAAATCATGAATTCTGCAATCATATCCGAAGTTGGACTGGCTGAAGGACGGTATCCAAGCTGGACTCCGTCGGGAGTGATGACGAATTTGATTTCCCGCTGTCGTTCGATCAGCAAAGCTCCCGCCTTTCGTCGGCGATCTCTCAGCAACTTGGAAAGGCTGACTCCGGCTGACAGTTCGGGTTGTCGATCGAGCATGTTGTCGGCCGCCAGATAATCCGTGGCGTGACTGACCCTGATAAAAGAGGGAAAGCACTTCTCGTCGGTAACCACTCCCTCGGTCGAAAGTCTTATCCCCCAGGTGAGGGCGGGGCGAACCCGATCGTCGCCCAGACTCAAGGCTTCCTCGGAAATCTTCGGAGGTAGCATCGGAATGTTACCATCGGGCAGGTAAATCGTGGTTCCGCGTCGGCAGGCCTCCCGGTCAAGCGACGTGCCCGGAAGCACAAAAGCTGCGACATCGGAGATGTGTATCCATAGCTTGAATCCGGATTCGTCAGATTCGATCGAAAACGCATCATCGCGGTCCCTGGTGGTCTCGGAATCGATCGCCCAGGTGGAAAGGGATTGCAGATCGGTCCGGCCATCGGTTGGCGCGGGTTTCAGTACAAGCTGCTCCGCCGCTGAAACGCAGTCATCGGGGAAGTCAACCGGCACCTTGTATTTTAGCAGGTCGAGATGTTCATCGGGCTTGAGCCTTCCGATGCGGATCAGGAACCCGAACAATTGGCGAGGGGCATGAAACCCGGCTTTCTCAAGGATATCATGCACCCGTTTCGGAACGGGCGCTTCCGCTTCCAAAAGAAGAACTTGTACAAGTGAATCAAGGACTTCGGCGACCCGGCAGGTTATCGTCTCTCCTCGTGTGTTGAAGGCTGTTTTCAAGTCTACAAGAAGAGCTTTATCCTCGGCTTCCTGTTCGATGCGTTTTTTTTCGCATTCGAGGGATGCTTTGACTTCGGCAAGTGCGACGGGAAGATAGCCCTCCTTGCGCTGCCGGAAATAAAAACTATCGGCCACCAACCGCCGAAGAAGTGCGGCTTGAGTGTCTTCATCGTCGCTCTGGGCAATGAATCCCGCCATTTCGTTCAGGGAATACGGTCGGGGATCCTCGCAGAGCATTTGATGAAGCTCGGAAAGATCGATCGTCGAGGCCAGACGGTCGCGTTTGTCATCGTTAGCTTTGGCTATTTCCCAGCATGAGTCGAGGTCAGCGCATGAGGCTTTGGACTGGGATGTCTGATGAAGAATGTTTCGCTCGGTTACGGTGGTTTCCTTGCGATTGAGTTGAAGAATGCGAATTCCTTTGCTGGTGACCGAAAGGACTACCCCAAGTTGAACCGGAAGCTCTTTCCCCTGAAATTCGACAATTTTTCCGGGAGTGATGGTCATGTCAGTATCTACTCAACAATTGGCGCGAAACGAGGACGGGGGCCTTGATTCACGCCTGCGCAGGAAAGACTCATCCCGGTGTTTTCGAAGTTTCCGCGAGTTATAGAGATGATACAAAAGTTTCATGTCAGCTCTGTTGGATAACTTCGACTGGAAGACCTTCGGGGAGTCTGGCCGGCTTTCCGTATCTGGCTTTGCGACCAAAGGGATCCGCTCCAGTCAAGAACCTCGGCGAGAGCCAACGAAAAAGCCGAATTCTCGTCGTCAGCGGTAGATGGTTCTCCAGGTTTTGATGCGATGGGAACCAGGCTTGAAACATGTTTCAGGTTAGAGGGTGAGGGTGAGGCCATCCGAAAAAGCATTTCAAGCACATCTTCGTCAGGCGCCATTGAACCGTATTTTGAGGCAGGTTCCCCGACCGCGAAAGCCGGCGCGTGGTGGATCTCTGAAAGAACCTTCAGATACCGCGGGAGCATGACTGCAACCGTCTCGGGTTCAGCGGAGGCTTGCTCGGGATCCTCACGCCATTTTTCGAGAGCTTCCAACGCCGATTGGTCGAGTCGGGCTGTCTCGGTCGTCGAAAGTTCGATGATGCTCCAGGCGAGATGACTTCTCTCGCCAGCCGACCAGGAGGCAATATCGCGCCAGTCGCCGCACCGGATTCCTTCAAACCTCGATCGAAGGGCACGATTGAAAGCCTGATGGCGCTTCTTGTCGGTCTCGAGGCGTGTATCCGGAGAAAGTGACGCCGCCTTGGAAAGTAGTCGCGATGCCCAGTTCAGCTCGGGGCGGACGTGAAGAAACAGGAACTCGACGGACCGGGTTTCCGGATGAGACTCGCAAACCAGCGCATGGCGCACCGAGCCTACTATTTCCATGACAAGCTCCACCCGGAAAGGAGTGAACGAACATCGGCCGGTTTCCGGCAGATCGGTGTCGAGGCCGAACGGAACGGCTTTTCCGGATTTCGGGCGGGTCAACCGCCGCAATCGCAATGCGAGGTAGGCAAGTAGCGAGACGGGCTTGACAGCTTTCCCCGCGATAACATCCTCCATGAGGATCAGGAAAAGCTCAGACATGATTTCGCGGCATCTGTCAACGAAAGGCAGCCCGGCATTCCGCCAGCGTTTAGCTTGTACAAGAATGAATTCCTTGCTATTGGCGAGAAACTGTTCGATGGTCTCCCGACCGGGATCATCGAGGAATCGGGCGAGCGCCGTCGTCATTTCGATAGTAGGAGCGTTCATGCAACCACCTTTATATCAAAGGGAGCATGGATTTGGGAGCAGGGTTCAGGGAGCAGGCTGCCACAAGCGAAAATTGAACTCATAAAGATCACAAAATTCAATGCGCTTTCGTGCAACGATTTTCAGCGGGAGATCAGGCCGAGGTCGGAATGACTCGGGGAAGCAGCTCCTCGAACTGCTTGAGAAGTGGCTCGAGGCCGCGTATTGAGTTTTCCCAGAAAGTCACATTTCCGAGGTCGCATCCGATGGTTGCTCTGGCGACTTCTTCGGCCGAGGCGTTTCCTGAATATTTCAGGAATTCTTTGTATGTAGACAGGAAAGTTCCGCCTTTTTCTTGAAACAGCCTGTACAAACCCCGGCTCAGCAGATATCCGAAGGAATAGGGGAAATTATAGAAAGTCACATCGGTGATATAGAAGTGAAGTTTGGAAGCCCAGAAGTAGGGGTCTTCGCCGCCTTGCGCCAGGATGTCTCCGAAGATACGACGCTGCGTGCCGGCCATCAATTCTTTCAGGCGACTTACGCTCACTTCACCCTTGGCACGCTCTTCATGAAAGGATTTTTCGAACTCGAACCGCAGGGGAATGTCGAGCAGAAACGAGATCGCATCGCCGAGCTTGGCATTGAGAATATCGGCTTTTTGCCCATCCTGGATCGCCGGGTCAGCCAGAAGGCCGTCCGCGAGAATCATTTCGGCGAAGGTCGAGGCCGACTCGGCGAGCGTCATCGGATAACCCCGGGCAAAGATTCTGTGACCTTTCATCGTATGGCTGTGAAAAGCGTGGCCGATCTCGTGAGCAAGTGTCTGGACATCGCCGAGGCTGCCGTTGTAGGTCATGAATACTCGCGACTGTTCGATGAATGTCGAGCCAGTGCAATATGCCCCGGGCCGCTTGCCGTCACGGGGTTCGGACTCGACCCAACGTTTGTCGAGGGATTCGGTGAAAAATGTGGCCAGTTCGGGAAATGACCGGGTGAACGCTGATTCGACGAGTTTGACGCCTTCGTCCCAAGAGAAGCGGCGGGATTCGGGAAGCGGCAAAGGGGCGTTGAGGTCATACCAGGCCAGTGCGGGAAGACCGAGAGCCTTGGCCTTGGCCTTGGCGATACGCTGGATCAAAGGACTACAGTTCCAAATTGCCTGAAACATGGCGTCGAGAGTAGGCCGGCTGATACGCGACTGGAAAAGTGCAACATCCAGGAAATGATCGATTCCGCGGCGTTTGTTCAAAATCAGGCGAGTTCCCGCGATGTGATTGAGTGCTGCGCCTGCAACGTCCTCAAGGCGTGCCCACGCTTCATTCCCGCCCTTGAAGGCTGCCTGGCGTACTCGACGATCGGAGTCATCCATGAGAGAACGTCGTTGAGACATGGACCGTTTTTCTGTCCGGCCGTCCGGGAAGACCATATCGAACTCGAGCTTTCCAGAAAGCGTGTTATAAAGTCGGCCCCACGCGGAAATACCGTCGATCCCCAGATCGGCGTTCAGGTTTTCAAGTTCGGGTGACATGGATTTTCTTGCTTCTTCACGAAGCCGGGCCAGATAATAGACGATCGATTCCATTGGCTTTCGAGCGAGAAACTTCTCGAAATCTTTGTCCTTCGCGTCTCTCAACGCACGCTTCATCTCGATGTCGAGCTTTTGAAACTCCGCGTCAAGAAGCGCCAGTGATGAATTTTCCTTCTGATACTCCTCGTTTCGGGCATTGGCCGAACAAAGACAGGAAACGTAAACCCCGTAATGGATCAGCCTTCCAAGAAGTTTTTCGGAACGGACGAAAACTTCTTCCCATTGAATTTGTGTGCGTGAACTGAGCGGAGCCAGGGCCTTAGCCATGGTTATCAGCTCGTCAAGGTCGGCTTCAACCGCTTTTCGGAAAGAAATCATTTCCGGACAGTTGAAGGAGGGGAAGAAGGGTGTGAGATCCCAGGTTGTTCCGGATTGCAAGGCAGACCTCCAGGTTGTGATTTTCCCATACCTTCTAACACGAACGGGTTGTATCACACAACCCGATCCGGCAGACCACGGTTTTCGTAGGAGCGCCCCTCCGGTCGCCTTTTTTGGTGGTGTCCTATAATAGCTGAAGAGTAAAGGATTTGTATGAGTTTAGCGGTCTGAAGTCAAAAAGCCTCAAACGCAGATCGGATCGACGTTACGCCCACTTCTCGATAATTGGCATGTAAATT
>MNYA01000073.1 GCA_001872985.1 bacterium CG2_30_54_10
AAGCGGAGTTCGACCAATTCATCAAATCACTTCGCGAGGAAAAACGCCTCGACCGTATCGGGTATCTGGTCATGGTCCGGGTAAAACCTTCAAAAGCCAATGAGACCAAAATTATTTCACTCGCCGGAAAGTATTTCTACGCATGCCCTGAAGGATATTTGACCCATGTTAATTACACCCGTCTGGACAAAATGCAAAAGGCCAAAATCAAAGTAAAGATCATCAACAAAAAACGTCTTGATGACCTGAAGGAAGCTTGGTACATGGTCTGGATCAACGACGACACCCAGGATAAAATCCTTCGGGAAAAATTCGAACCGCTGTTCACCCATGGGCATACCCGGGTCATCCGCATCCAGCCCGAAGATGAGGAATTTCTTACCGCCAATCTTTTTCGTTATAGCATTCTTGAGGAGGCCCTGCTCCCGCTCAAAGTTCTCGATGAAAAAGTAATTGCCCCGCGGGTAGAACTAGACCCTAAAATCCAAGAGCTGATCCTGAAGATAAACAAGACAGATATGACCTCGACGGTTCAAACCCTCGAAAATTTCCGCAGCCGGCAGGTCAGAGAGACCGGAAATGCCCGTGCTACAAATTGGTTGGCCGGGGAATTCGCGAAGATCGGCTCGCTGACGGTGGCCACTCCCACCTTTAACTATAATTCAGGGCCACTTTCCAATGTCGTCGCGACACAGAAAGGAACCAAGGATCCCAACACCGTTATCGTCGTTTGCGGACACTTCGACTCGACGACATCCTATGGGTCGAAGGACGCTCCTGGAGCCGACGACAATGGCACCGGCGCCGCCGGAGTCTTGCACGTCGCAAGCGTCGCGGGTCGACTTCCCCTGCCGTTCACGGTAATGTATTGCTGCATGAATGCTGAAGAAGTCGGACTGGTCGGCAGCAAAGCCATCGCAAAAAAAATGGCCGCAACCGAAGGATTGAAGATCAAGGCGGTACTCAACATGGATATGATCGCCGATCGTGACGACAACCAGGTCGCGGTGATCGGAAACAGCAAGTCCAACTGGCTCATTGATGTGTTCAAGGATGTCGCCAAACTCTATACCGGCATCGAGAGCAAACCTCTTTACGACTCGGATATCTGGTATTCCGACCATTCTTCTTTCTGGAACATCGGCGCTTCAGCCATCCTGACGATCGAAGGGTATCCTGAAATGTCGGCCCATTATCACAAACCCACGGACCTCGTAGCCAACCTCGACCCTGCCCTGATGGAGCGGATCGCACGAAGCAACCTGGCAACCCTGCTGACCCTTGATTCGGAAAAGAATAAGTGAGTTTCAGGCTTCCGCTTTTCGCATCGTATCCACCGGAGGTTGATTTTGAGCCTTTCGAGCCGGTCAAAGGCGTTCAACCATGGAAGGTCTACGCGGATGTTCCCCATCGCTACTTCGGTTCGGTCGAGGCATTGAAGGATTATGTTGTCTCCTTGAAAGAAATGGGCGTCAACGTGATGTTGCTCCTGCCACATTTCCTTCCGAGCTTTTCTGAATATGTCGTGAAGGATTACGAGCGGCCTTGTGCGCTGTTCGGCGACTGGAAGGGATTCGCATCGTTCATGGAATTCGTCGAGAAACAAGGTCTCGACCGGATGATCGATATTCCTTTCAACCATGCCGACTTTCAGGCCGAGCACATGAAACGCAACTGGTACAAGAACCACGAAGGAAACGGAATCGAAGCCGGGGCTGACGATGTCGATGCTGACGGCAACCGGATCCGCGTGAATTGGGGAGCTTTCATTCTCGACAACTCCAACCCCGAGCTCATCGATTACTGGCTCGCGAAGGTAATCTTCCCGCATGTCGGGCGATATCATGTCAACGCAATCAGAATCGACGCAGCCTGGGGACTCGACCCCGTTGGTCTTGGCCGGATAATCAGGGAAACGAAAGCCCGCTTTCCGCACGTCTGGTTTCTGGCCGAAAATCTGGGAATGGACAAGCTGATCGATTTGGCGCGTTCCGGTATCGAAGCAGGTGCGGACCGCTTTTTCAACAATATGTATTGGTATTCAGGCGGGTTGGCAATTCCCTCCGACGTCTACCGGTTTTTACGGCAGTCGGGCGGGAAGCCTTCTTGCACGTTGTTTTCGAGCCATGACGTGCTGATGCCGGCCATGAAAGCTCTGGCGGAGCTGCAAACCGACCGGCTCGGCTGCTTGTCCGATAAAGCTTTGCACAGGCAAGTGGTTGAAAGAGATCGGCTTCTTTCCCTGGAAACCCTTTCTGCTGACGAAAAAGAAAAGGTTGTACAACTCACCAAACTTGATTTTCTTCTTGCGGCATTTCTGTCGACCGATCTCATGTTCGTGGCGGGTTCAGAAAGGTGTCTTTTGGAAAGTCTTGATGTCCTTCGCTCTGGCCCGGCAGACTTCGGAAGAGGCATCGGCTCCGACCTTCCGGAATTCATGGCGGAGCTTCTGAAAGCCAAGGCTTCCGACAAGCTGTTTGCGAGCGAGGGCGTAACGATTCCTTTCGGCAGGTGGAAGCGCGGAGAGATCGGCTGTAAAGGCTATGTTCGGACTTCCGGACGACGCCATCTTCTGGTGGCGGTAAATACAAACCTTTCGCAGCCGGCCTTTTTCAGGCTTCCAAAGAGAATCAAAAAAGCCTCTGCATTGTTCGGACTTGCTCAGGGAGGGCGACGCGGCCCCCTGACCGGGAAAATTGGCCCCGAACTGGCGTTGGGGCCAGGTCAGGCGACTGTTATTTTCACTCCGGAGTAGGATTTCCCTGCATTCACTGACGGCGGATTGGATTGGCTTGCTCTGTCTTGTCGGGTGCATTCCCAAAAAGAGGTAGTGCTTTGAATGTTGCCTTGAAAACTGGCGATCGAAAGATGTTACAAAACGCTCGCTCAGTGGTCAGGGTGGCGTTAACGGTCTTGCCTGCAACCTTTCTGCCCGCTAGTAATAGGGCCGTGCAGCATTGGGGGATCGGCTTTGCACTGGCACGTTGGGTTTCAACAGCGGTTGAGGCGGAGTCTGATACTTCCGCGGAGCATCAAGCCGATCTCCGGGAACTCGGCCCGTAGGAGGCAATGGCACTGTTCAAAGCGATGTAATTTCGTGAAATCGTTGCGGGAGATCCAACGATCCTAGGTAACTTCTCAATAAAGGGGGGCACGCGCGAATGGTGCTTAGGCCTTGTTAAGAAATAACTGTTACATTATGGTTCATCGACCGCCCCTAAGGAGACGTAGAAACAACAACCATTGTCATAGTTATTGTTTAACGGCCCCTTAGATAAGGAAATTCTTGAGAAAAA
>MNYA01000093.1:0-3224 GCA_001872985.1 bacterium CG2_30_54_10
CCGGAGGGCGCAAAGCGCCCGACCGCGGGGGATGAGCCTCGCGAATTCGCTTCGCGAGGCGAAGGGGGGCGCGTGCCCCCCTTTTTTGAGAAGTTACGAAAGATGTTACAAAAATGCTGTCATTTCGACCGAAGGGAGAAATCTCGCGTTCGGAAGGCATCGCCACTCCATGAACCCATGAAATCTGGATTTTCCCTTTTTGACCCCGTCGGCAGCCTTCCGGGAGTGGGCTCACGCAAAGCTGAAGCGTTCGGGCATGCCGGAATCTTTCGGGTGGTCGACCTTTTGCGACTCCTTCCACGACGATTCGAAGACCGAACACGCATTCTTCCATTTTCTTCCGCGCAGGTAAGTCGCGAATCGCAAGGAGTTTTCCGCGCACGCCTGGAACAACTGAAGATTTCCATGCCACGTGGCGGGCTCACGATAATCTGGGCCTTGTTTTCAGACCCCTCCGCTTCAGGATGCGGCGGCGCTGGTTTTGCTAATGTTTCAGCGGCGAGCTCCTCGGGGCAACTGCGTGCAAGGTGGTTCAACCAGCCATATATTGCCCGAAACCTCATTCCACATAAAGAATATTTTCTCTTCGGCCCGGTCGCCGATCTCAATGGAACACCCGTCCTTGACAACCCCGAATGGGAACCTGCCGATCGAGCCGACGAATCCCCGGTTACTGGGGCGCTAACTCCAATATATCCGAAGAACAAAGCCCTTTCGGCTGCACGCGTTTCTCCAAGATCCCTTCGGCGGATGATCTCCCAAGCAATCGCGAACATGGACTGGAAGAATTCTTTTCCGCAGATAGGCGCTGGCAGCCCCTTCACGAAGCTATCGCAGGCGTTCATCAATGCCCATTGGCCGCTGGACCGCTCAATGGCGGATCGCGCCTGCCTCACGCTGGCTTTTTTCGATCAGGTTCTCTTCCAGATAGGGGTTCTCGAGCGTCGCCGGAAGTTGATGGGAAGCATTTCCCTTCCTGCCGATCCCCAATCAAAAAAGCTTTCCGCGGAAATCCCCGCGCCATTCCCCTTGACGGGTGACCAGAAGAATGCCCTGGCCGAAATCCTGGGCGATCTCACCGTGAATGGACGCCCCATGAACCGCCTTCTTCAAGGAGATGTCGGCTCCGGGAAAACCATCGTTGCATTCCTGGCAATGCGTTGTTTGTCGGAATTGCTGACGCCAAATCGGCAATGCGCGTTTATGGCCCCAACGGAAATCCTGGCGACCCAACAGCACGCATCTTTTTCAAAACTTTTTCCTGAAGCTGCCGGCAAGGCCGTTTTATTGACAGGAAGTCTGCGAGGCCAACCCCGAAGACAACTGATCGGGGAAATTGAAGCTGGAAATGCACTTTACGTTTTCGGAACCCATTCCCTCTTTCAGGAAGACGTTCATTTTCTCAGCCTCTCATTCGCAGTTATTGATGAACAGCAACGTTTCGGGGTCGAACATCGCCGGGAACTGGTACGGAAAGGCCAGCTTGCCTCGCCCGTCCCGCCGGCAAATTCCGAACCCTTATTCCGAAGCACGCCGCATCTTCTGCTTCTTTCGGCGACACCCATCCCCAGAACGCTTTCGCTGACTATCTTTGGAGACATGGATGTCAGCCTCATCAGAGAACTTCCACCCGGCCGCCAACCCGTAGAAACGATCCTGATGGCCAATTGGCAGGCTTCCTTGCCCTACATCAACGAACATCTCAAACGCGGAGAACAGGCGTATTTCATTTGCCCGATCATCACATCCACCGGGAAATCCGACCGGGCATCCCTTGCCGACGCCTGTTACAAGCTCTCAAAGGCCCTTCCCAATATCCCGATTGAGTCAATCTCTGGAAACCAGCCCTACCAGGAAAACCTGGCAACCATGGAAAAGTTCCGCGATGGTGCTTTTCCTCTTCTGATCGCCACTTCCATGGTCGAAGTCGGAATCGACAATCCCAATGCGACCCTCATGGTGATCGAGGATGCTGACAGGTTTGGTCTTTCCCAGCTTCACCAGCTTCGAGGTCGCATCGGCCGCGGTTCCCGGCACTCCCGCTGCCTGCTCGTGAGCCGCAAAGCGGAAGACGGAAGCTCGACCGACCGCCTCACGATAATGGCCCGAACCAATGATGGATTCGAGATCTCGCAGGAAGATCTTCGTCTACGCGGCCCGGGGGACATTGTCGGAAACAGGCAGAGCGGACTCTGCCACCCGGCCTTTTCTCGCCCGCTGTCGCAGGATCTTATCGAAAAATCACGGCGCCGCGCCTTTGAGCTACTGACAAAAGAACCAACCCCCGTTCGGGACTGGTTCCTGGCGCGGATGGCTGAGAGCTTCGGTTCGGCCCTTGAAACATTCATGGACGGAGGATAAAACATGAGAATTTCAACCGGCAGCGCCAAGGGACGAAATCTGAAAATGCCCAAGGGGAAAAAGACCCGTCCCGCGATGAATCGGGTGAAAAGCACGCTTTTCTCGATACTGGCCGCGAGAGTGCCCGGTTGTCGATTCCTTGACCTGTTCGCGGGCTCTGGAAGCCTGGGGATCGAGGCTCTGTCCAGAGGGGCCGAATTCGCCGCTTTTGTCGACAACTCTCCCGATTGCAGTCGGGCGATCAAAGCAAACCTTCGCCTTACCGGATTTTCCGAAAAAGGCCGCATGTTCTGTCTTGACGTCAGGCGTTTCCTGCGGTTGAAGGATCTCGCCCCCTTCGACATCGTCTGCATAGACCCGCCCTATCTGAAAGGCTTCCTTGCTCCCATTCTTGACGAGCTTCCGAGCTGCCCCCTTTTCAATGCCCGGACCCTTTTCATTATCGAACGCCAGAAGAAGGACGATCTGGGCTTCGCCGAGCGCCCCATCCTTGAACTCATCGACGAAAGAACCTTCGGAGATACTGTCCTAACGATTTTTCGCCGCCATCCCCCTGAAAATCCAGTCGTATGATTTCCCGGTAGTGGCGGCGAATTAACAGAGGAACGTCAATAACTGCCTAACCGGTTGCCTCCCAATTTTCCGTGCAAACGGTCGCCTGGGGCCTTCCTTGCGCGTTGTTTGCGTATCTGCTCGATAATTCGGGGAAACTCAATGACTCCTGGCGCAAGAGATTTCTTCCGTCGGTCGAAATGACAGCATCGTTTGTCATTCCGATTGAGCGAGGGTTCGAGGTATTCACTTCAGCAGGCTAAACACTTACGGAAATTGTATTTTTGTGGTGAATTCCCGAAAAGTGGCGG
>MNYA01000093.1:3242-3838 GCA_001872985.1 bacterium CG2_30_54_10
CAGCGGCTGGAAGCCGCTGCCACTTTTCGGGAATTCACCACAAAAATACAATTTCCGTAAGTGTTTAGCCTGCTGAAGTGAATACCTCGAACCCTCGCTCAATCGGAATGACAAACGATGCTGTCATTTCGACCGACGGAAGAAATCTCTTGCGCCAGGAGTCATTGAGTTTCCCCGAATTATCGAGCAGATACGCAAACAACGCGCAAGGAAGGCCCCAGGCGACCGTTTGCACGGAAAATTGGGAGGCAACCGGTTAGGCAGTTATTGACGTTCCTCTGTTAATTCGCCGCCACTACCGGGAAATCATACGACTGGATTTTCAGGGGGATGGCGGCGAAAAATCGTTAGGACAGTATCTCCGAAGGTTCTTTCGTCGATGAGTTCAAGGATGGGGCGCTCGGCGAAGCCCAGATCGTCCTTCTTCTGGCGTTCGATAATGAAAAGGGTCCGGGCATTGAAAAGGGGGCAGCTCGGAAGCTCGTCAAGAATGGGAGCAAGGAAGCCTTTCAGATAGGGCGGGTCTATGCAGACGATGTCGAAGGGGGCGAGATCCTTCAACCGCAGGAAACGCCTGACGTCAAGACAGAACATGC
>MNYA01000078.1 GCA_001872985.1 bacterium CG2_30_54_10
TTACCCATCGTAGAAAAAATATTGGAGAAGCCAAAGTAGGCTTAACTAAGCACCATTCGGGGCACGCGCCCCCCTTCGCCTCTCGAAGTAAATTCGCGAGGCTCGTCCCCTGCGGTCGGGCGCTTTGCGCCCTCCGGTGCGCCCTCATGCCTCCCCCGGATTATTGAGATGATACGCCGCGAAGCCCAAAAACCGGATGCCGGCAAAGGCTTGAAGGCCGGCGTGCATTCCTGCGGGGCTTTCCCCCCCACGACACTTCATCTCATTGACACCTCTTCTTCTTGCCGGTTATAATCGTAAGAGTTCATCGGATCCTGCGTCCGCCCCGGAGGCTATGACAATGACCAGACCCTGGATATGTAAGCCGTCACACACCATTTCACTGATTGTTATTTTCGTTTTGCTGGTCGCGATAGTTGCCGATGCGGCGAGCCACCCTCAGGCTTCCCCGACGCCTCAGAAGAAGTGGACGTTCCTGGTTTTCATGGCTGCCGACAACAACCTGGAAGGCGGGACTGAAACCGATATCAACGAAATGGAGGCCATCGGATCGACGAAAGACGTGTCCATTTTGGTGCAGGTCGACCGAATTGGGAAATTTTCCCAGGAGAGCGCCTGGAAGTGGCCCGGCACCAAGAGATTCGTCATCCAAAAGGATTCAGACCCCAAAAAGGTTTCTTCCCCTGTCGTTCAGGATCTCGGCGAAGTTGATTCCGCCGATCCGCAGGTTCTCCTTGATTTCGTGAAATGGGGCGCCCAAACCGCTCCTGCCGAGCATTACGCCCTCATCCTCTGGAATCACGGGACCGGCTGGAAAGAAATCCAGCCCGATGTCTACTCATCGGTTGAAACACCTGTAAATGCACTGCCGGCAGGTCTTTCCGAGGCAATTTCCAATATCTCTTATAATATTTCCTACGACAATACTTCCGGCACTTCCATGGATATTCCGACTCTCGGGGCCACCATGGAAAAAGTTGCCGAGATTCTGGGCAAACCGGTCGATCTGCTGGGTTTCGATGCCTGCTTGATGCAGATGGTCGAAGTTGCCCATGCAGTAGCCCCTTCCGCTCTTTTCCAGGTCGGTTCAACCGACCTCGAACCCGAGCGAGGCTGGCCTTATGACGCTATTCTGAAAGCTCTTACAGCCAACCCATCCTGCGACGGCCGTCGCCTCGGAGACCTGATCGTCAGCGCATACAAGGCCTCCTATAAGATGGGCAGCCAGGGAAATGTGGCGATAACTCTTTCCCTGATCGACCTTTCGGCCGTTAAAGATTTCACCAAAGCATTGAGCAACTTTGCAGTCGAGATAAAAAATGGAATCAGGGAAATCGACAAAATCGAACAGGCTCGTGAGGAAGCCCTGAAATATGTGTACAAAGATTATGTCGATCTTGGCCACTTCCTCAAATTAATCGGCGCAAAGACCGGTAGGGCAGGGCTTCGGCGGCGGGCCGCAGAGCTTTTAAAGGCTCTGGCCACCACCTCCGGAGGGCCTGGGTTGGTAGCGAAGAATGCGTTCACGGGCGAGAAATACCGCGAGAGCACCGGAATCTCGATCTTCTTCCCTGACCGCGGAGGATTTCGAGCCTACAAGAAAAGATATGCCGCTCTGAGTTTCGCTAAAGACGGTGGATGGTTTGGGTTCCTTGATGAGTTCGAGACTCCCAATCTCGCGTATCTGAAAATCCTCGAAGTCGTGCTGGTTGATGAAAACCAGGATGGCCGAATCGCTGCAGGCGAGACCGTCAAAGTTAAGGTGAAGATCAAAAATTTTGGAAAGAAGTCCGCAGCGAAACTCACTCTTTCGGCGACTACGGACAGCGATCTTCTTGGCCGAAAGTCTTTTCCCTGCGACCTTGGCACAGCCCCTGCCCCCGGCAAGGAGTCAATCATTGATGCGTTTTCATTTACCGTCGGAGCCCAAGTCCCGGAAAATTCAGAAGTCAGCCTGCAATTTTCCCTTTTCGGGGAGGGCGCTCCCACTTCGACTTTCCGAAGCACGTTTTTCATCAAGGCCCCATTTTCGACCGTTGGGCGTATCCTTTTGGTCGTCACCGATGGCTTTTCCCCGGCCAGCCCGGTTCTCCAGGGAATGTTCCAGGATGCGAAAATAAAGTTTGACGTTTGGGATCGGATGCTTGACGGCGACATCAAGCCGGAGGTTTTGAAGCGATATATCGACGGTTGGGTTTTCGTTGCCGTCCAGGATTCATCCGATCAACAGCAGCTAACGGCCGAGGAAGTCGGGGCGCTTTCCGGCTTTCTGAAGATCGGCGGGAAAATGGTTCTCTCGGGCCAGGATCTCGCTTTCTCCCTTCGTGAGAACCCTTTTTTGAAAGAAGTTTGTCGGCTTTCTTTCGTCCAAGACGATATCAACGTTCATGTTATCTCGGGTTTGAATGGCTTCGCGAAAAATGCATCTTTTCAGATTTTCGGTGGTGATGGTGCGAATAACCAGAAATGGCCTGACGAGATCGATGTTCTTGCAGGGGCTAAAATGCTGATGAAATATAACGAAGGCGCCCGTGATATCGCCGACGATAAGGACATGAGCGGCCCCAACCTCAAGCCAGGGTCGGTTTCAAGAGGGATTAAATCCTCGGGCGGCGCGGCTGCTTGCGTGAATGACGGGTACCGTCTTCTTTTCTTCGCGTTTGGCATTGAAGCGATCAACTCTGCTTCGCAGCGGCAGCAGATCGTGGCTCAGATTCAGGCCTTCATGAGTCCGGCCCTGGAAACCCAGGTGAGAGACTTCGCCGGCGCCTCACATAGGCGTGCTTCCCGTGGTATCCGCAGTAGCCGCGAGCATCTCGAGCAGTTGGACCTTTTGTCCAGCATCGAGGATCGCCTGACCAAGAAGATCGAGCAACGAATGGAAACCGATCCGTCAGTTGGTCAGGCTGTCATGGAAACTATCGAGAGCCTTCCCGCCGCTTCCAGACAGAGCATTCGCGGCCTTGAAAAAAATGTCCAGTCACTTTTGGAATTTAACCGTCAGCATGGTACAGTAATCCCGCGTTGACCCGCCATCAGGCTGGTGCTGTATATGCGGATTGGCGGTTGGAGCCACACTGGCGGCGCCTGTACCGCCACTATTATTCTCTGTTCGAACTTTTTATTTCCCAATCGATGGTCTTTTTCAAGGCCGTTGAGAGTGGTGTTTTGACGGACAAACCTAAATCACGCTTTGCCTTTTTGATGGATGGAATATACCGGCCCTCTTTTCTGTTTGAACTTGGGCCGGCAAATTC
>MNYA01000134.1 GCA_001872985.1 bacterium CG2_30_54_10
ACATTTCCCTTTTTATTGTGACATTAAGACCGTAAGCGTCGCCTGCACCGTTGCGCGACGGAGGGCCGGAATTCGAGTTTTGCAGGTAGGGCTGCATTGAACTCTCGATCGGGGCGAATTTTAACTTGCGCTCGGAAACTGGTGCAGGAGATAGTAGTATCAAAACTGCCGAAAAAGATCTACCCCCCAAAACCAATCCAACCGAACAATAAATGGTTATGAAGCAGATTTCATGCCAAGTGCAGGTTGAAATTGAAATATTGAAAGCGCATGGTATCTGCTCAAAAAAAAGGGGCATTAGCTGAATCTCAACATTAAGCGAGATTCCTCACATTCGTTCGGAATGACAAACGATGCTGTCATTTCGACCGAAGAGAGAAAGCTTGTTCCCTTGGAACGGAAGCTCTCTCCATTCGTTCGAGATGACATTTTTACGATGGTTCAAATTGAATTACCCCGAATAATTGAGAAGATACGTTTGACAAGGGGTGGAAAGGTGGTTATAATTGTTTCGCTTTTCCTCCGGTGTGGGAGAAAACAGCTTTTCAAGGAGGTCCCGTGGATCCAACAACCTTGGCCGCTCAATCCATTTTTTGGCTGGCTCCCTTTGGCGCGGCAATGGCACTCGTGTTCGCGTATGTCTTCTATTCGAACATGATGGAAGCCGACCCTGGGAGTGACAGGTCGCAGGAGATCGCAGGTTATGTTAAAGAAGGTGCGATGTCCTACCTTTGGTCTCAATACCGAGTGGTAGGTTACTTCTTCGTTATTGCGTTCGCCTTTTTTGCCTTCCTCTCCTTCGTCTTGCATGTACAAAGCCCCTGGACTCCATTTGCCTTTCTGACCGGAGGATTCTTCAGCGGCCTATCCGGTTATCTGGGCATGATAACGGCGACAAACGCTAGTAGCCGCACAGCCGCAGCGGCAACCAAATCCCTCAATCAGGGTTTGATCGTTGCGTTCCGAAGTGGTGCGGTTATGGGTTTTGTCGTGGTCGGTCTGGGTCTTCTTGACATCTCCATCTGGTGGAGGGTGCTCAATTGGGTCATGGAAGCCAAGGATTTTTTCAAGGACAGCATGTTCCGGGTCAAAGATTACATAGAGATCACGACCATAATGTTGACCTTCGGAATGGGCGCCAGCTCCCAGGCTTTGTTCGCACGCGTCGGCGGCGGGATTTTCACCAAGGCGGCCGATGTAGGTGCTGACCTGGTCGGGAAAACTGAAGCGGGGATTCCTGAAGACGATCCGCGTAATCCGGCCGTTATCGCGGACAATGTCGGCGACAATGTGGGTGACGTAGCCGGAATGGGCGCGGATCTTTATGAGTCCTACTGTGGCTCGATTCTGGCGACGGCTGCTCTCGGAGCTGCGGCCTTCGGAAACGTTGCGCAAGCCAAGTTCCAGCTCGGAGCGATCATGCTTCCGCTTGGCATTTCCGCACTGGGCATTCTCTTTTCACTGATGGGGGTCTATTTCGTCAACACCCCGGAAGACGCTTCACAAAAAGACCTTCTTGCCGGCCTTGCCAAGGGAATCAATATCGCATCGCTTCTGACGGCAATTGGCGCGGCGGTTTTGATTTACCTTTTGCTTCCGAATAACTTTCAGCTTTACGGCTCGATGCTCAGCGGTCTCATGGCGGGCATCACCATCGGATGGGTTACCGAGTATTACACTTCATCCGATTACGAGCCCACCCGGGAAGTGGCCGCCCAGTCGACAACTGGCCCGGCAACGGTTATTCTCGAAGGGTTTTCGACCGGACTTCTTTCGACAGGGGTTCCTGTCGTGGCCGTGAGCGTTGCTGTTCTGTTCGCCTATGGCTTTGCCGGCGGGTTTGAAAACAGTGCCCTGGGCCTATACGGAATCGGCATTGCCTCCGTCGGAATGTTGGCCACTCTTGGAATCACACTGGCCACCGATGCGTACGGCCCGATTGCCGACAACGCAGGCGGCAACGCCGAGATGTCGCACATGGGCCCTGAGGTTCGCAAACGCACTGATGCTCTTGATTCGCTGGGCAACACGACGGCTGCCACCGGAAAAGGCTACGCCATCGGATCCGCGGCGCTCACGGCGATGGCCCTTCTTGGAGCCTATATCGAAGAACTCAGAATGGGCTTGACCAGGTTGGCGGATGTGAGCGGCGATTTGGTCGACAGGTATATTTTTGTTGACAAAACTCCCGTTCTGATAAGCGACGCCACCATGCACGATTTCATGGTTTACTTTGATGTCAATCTCATGAATCCCCAAGTCTTGGTCGGGGTATTCCTTGGCGCGATGGTTGTCTTCGTTTTCTGCGCCCTTACGATGAAAGCAGTTGGTCGGGCGGCCCACAATATGGTCATGGAAGTCCGGCGGCAGTTCAAGGAGATTCCGGGGCTTTTGAAAGGGGAACCAGGGGCTAAGGCTGATTACGCTGCCTGCGTCGAGATCTCGACCAAGGGCGCCCAGCGCGAGATGCTTTTGCCGAGCCTGCTGGCGATCATCATTCCAATCTTCATCAGCCTCATCCTCGGCCCCAGCGGAGTTATGGGCTTGCTGGTGGGTGGCCTTGCCACTGGTTTCTCGGTCGCCATCATGATGGCCAACGCCGGCGGATCCTGGGACAATGCAAAGAAATACATCGAAGGTGGACAACATGGGGGCAAGGGCTCTGATTGCCATAAAGCCGCTGTGGTTGGTGACACGGTTGGTGACCCGTTCAAGGACACATCCGGACCATCACTGAACATCCTCATGAAGTTGATGAGCATGGTCGCGGTCGTCGTTGCTGGAATGACTGTTTCCTATTCACCGAGCATCCAGTATCACCTCGGTTTCAATCCTACCGAGCGGCGGTTTAAGGAAGATGCACGCTTAGCCTACAGGAACCAAACCCTCAAACTGATCGATCCCAAGACTGGTGGAACTTCCGCCCCGACGGAAGAAGGAATCCTGGACGATGAAGACCCCCTAATGGGAACCGATGATACCATTCTTCCCGAGGACGATGAAGGTCTCCTCGGCGAGGAGACGACCTCAGACACTGCTGAGGAGCCGATCCTCGCCTCCGGTTCAACAACCGGGCCTGCACCCAAACCGGCAAACACCGTTGGCGGTGGCGGATTTGAAGGTATCGAAGACAATCCCAAACCTGCAAACACCATTGGCAGTGGTGGATTTGAAGGTTTCGAAGACAATCCCAAACCTGCAAACACCATTGGCAGTGGTGGATTTGAAGGTTTCGAAGACAATCCCAAACCTGCAAACACCAT
>MNYA01000414.1 GCA_001872985.1 bacterium CG2_30_54_10
GAAGGGTGCCCATTTCTTCCCCGCAATTTTTCCAGAACTCCGCGGAATTGAATTGGACTCCAACCGCCCTGGAAGAATTTTCCATAAATCCGTTCAGCGCGGCAAAAGCAACCTTTGAATACATTCGCCCGCCTTCCACGGCCAAACCGGCCTGGGGAATGCCGATCTTTCCAACCACGATATCCATCACCTCTTTCCCGGCCTCGGGAATATCCTTCTTCGCCAAGGCCACGGAAACCTTTGCGTAGCCAATCACGCTTTCAAAGGCCTCACCAGCTTTTTCTCCGTGCAAGGCTACGATGTCGGCTTTGCCGCCGAACTCGAGAGCTTGCTGAAGCCGGCCATCCGCAAAATCGAGAAGACCACTGGCGGCTGACCGTTCCTTCTTTATGGGTTCCCTTTCCTCGGATTTCAGGGCATTCAACCGCACATCGTCAAGGACTGCAACCTTTCCAGAATCGGCGAAACCCTCCTCGGACGGCAATGGAATGCGCAGGCGACTCCGCTCTTCCCTTGTAAGACCAGGTTTCAAAGCTTCTTCCCTCCATAGCTCGTTGCTTTTTCTGCCCAGTTCAAAAACAAGCGCCCGCTCTTGCGCCGTCAGCGAAGCCTTATTATGAAGTGCCTCGATTTGTTGCTGGTAATTCCGTAGTTGCACCCATGCCGGTTGTGCTAATTGGCCTGATTGGCCTGATTGGGCCGACTGGGCCGACTGGGCCGACTGGGCCGACTGGGCCGGCCTGGGCAACGTGGCAACCACTGCCTGCTGGGGTGAGGGTCGAGCGCTTTGCCCGACGGTTTGGTCGGACGAAGCGCTCCGCCGATTGGCGCTATTTTCACTCGCGGCCTGGCGTTTCGCTTCCCGTCCTGCTTCCCGCTTCGCGTCCAGCTCCGCCCGCCGTTTCCGCCGCTCTAATTCCTTCTGGAGACGACGATCTGAAGCCTGAATGCTCTTTAGCCGTTTCTGAGTTTTGCGTTCCCGGGCCAGATTTTCTTCCGCATTTTTCAAATTCTGCCGCATGACTGGATCGTTGGGACTTAAATTCAGCGCTCTCCGGAAAAACCGGGCAGCTTCCTTCCAATTCTGATTTCGAAATTTCTGCAACCCCTGTTCGTTAAAGCCAAAAGCCCGCGCCTGCCGTTGCTCCTGTGTTTCCGCGGGTTTGAACCAAAGGAAGTGATGGGCAGGGGCCTCAGTGGAATTTCCCCCACCCTCGTAATTTCCACCCGATCCATCGTCTTCGCGGCTGGGAGAAGGAACCGGCGGGACGTTGACGGAAGCTCCTCCGGACATATTCACCAAGTCGTCGTAAGCTCCGGCGAAAGCTAAATGGCCCCCACCCAGCGATAAAAACATGGAAAATAAGATGAGCCCGGCGTGTTTCATTTGAAATTTCTTTCTTTCCTTCCTTATTTTTCTCTTCAACGATTCGGGATCAATAATACACGGTTTTAGGTAAATTTAATCATTTCATTGACTCTTTCCTCAGGGGGAATTAGAATCCTCCTAAATTCAATTCGGGGAAGGACATGAAAGACAAACTACTCAAGATCGTTGATTTTTCGCGTTCCCTTGGCGCAGAGTATGCTGACGTCCGTTACATCCAGGAAGAAAACGAAACACTGAGCATGAAGAACGGCCGGGTCGACGGAATTGACAAAACCGACGACGAAGGCTTCGGTGTCAGAGTTCTCGTGAAAGGCGCATGGGGTTTCAGCTCCAGTCCCGACCTCACCCTCTGGGAAAAAGTCGTTAAAGAAGCGGTCGAGGTCGCCCGCTGTTCGGCTCTATCCCCCAAACCGGGCGGAATAAATTTTCCGGCCATGAAAGCGATCGTCGATCGTTACTCAACTCCTTTCGCTGAAGATCCCTTTAAAATCTCACTTGAAGACAAGCTTCTCCTTATGGGAAAAGCAGACGAGGCGATGCGCCGGGTCCCGGATGTCAAGGTTGCGAAAACCTCACTTGGTTTTCTGAAAATCACCAAGCATTTCGCAAGCACCGAGGGTTCATACATTCGCCAGGATCTCCTTGAATCGGGCGGCGGAATCGAGTGTACCGCGGTCGGCAACGGGGAAGTTCAGCAACGCAGCTTTCCCAATGCTTTCGGCCGTCAACAACTCACCGGCGGGTTCGAACACATCCGTAAAATGAACCTTCCGGAAAACGCCCAGCGGATCGCGGAAGAATGCAGCGCCCTTCTCTCAGCTCCGCAATGCCCCTCCGGAACAATGACGATCATTCTCGATCCGACTCAACTCGCTCTCCAGATCCACGAATCCTGCGGCCACGCCGTTGAGCTCGACCGCGCGTTGGGCATGGAAGCCAGCTTCGCCGGGACCTCTTTCCTGCTTCCCGATATGGCGGCCAAGTTCCGCTACGGCTCAGACATCGTGAACCTCTACCAGGACGGAACCGTTCGCGACGGCCTCGGAACCTATGGCTACGATGACGATGGCATACCGGCCTGCCGAACGGATATCGTGAAAAACGGAATCTTCGTCGGATATCTTTCGAATCGTGAGACCGCCGCGCAGATCGGTCACACGACCAGTTCCGCCAACCGCGCATGCAGTTGGAACCGGATCCCGATCGTCCGAATGACCAACGTGAGCCTCGCACCGGGCACATGGAGTTTCGACGATCTCATTTCCGACACAAAGGAAGGATTGTACCTCGTGACGAACAAGTCCTGGTCGATTGACGATAAAAGGTTGAACTTCCAGTTCGGTACCGAGACCGCATACGAAATCAAAAATGGAAAACTCGGAAGGCTTTTCAAGAACGCGACCTACACCGGAATTACCCCGGAATTCTGGGCCGGTTGCGATGCCATCTGCAATGAAAAACACTGGGGCCTTTACGGTATCCCGAGCTGCGGTAAAGGCGAACCGATGCAGACCGCACACGTGGGGCACGGGTGCGCCCCGACCCGTTTCCGGAACGTCCGGGTGGGGGTGGCATGATGCTTGGAAAAATCAGATGTGAAGCGATTTTGAAGGAAGTCCTGCAGCTTTCCCGCGAAGCCGGCGAAACAGAAGTCAGCGTTTTCACCTCAGAAGGCGGTTTGACCCGGTTCGCGGAGAATTACATTCACCAGAATGCCGTGGAACGGAATGCCCAGGCTTCCGTCAGGGTTATTTTCGGACGGCAGATCGGTCACGCCGGCACTAACAGAGTCGACACGGAAGGCCTTCGCAGTATGGTCGAACGCGCAGTTGCCATCGCCAGGCTGTCCGAGGA
>MNYA01000192.1 GCA_001872985.1 bacterium CG2_30_54_10
TTGGGCTTGGGCTTGAGCTTGGGCTTGAGCTTGGGCTTGGGCTTGGGCTTGGGCTTGGGCTTGGGCTTGGGCTTGGGCTTGAGCTTGGGCTTGGGCTTGGGCTTGGGATGAAGATGCCAAGCCAAAAGCCTGTTCGTTAATAGCTGTGGGGGCTGGCGGAGGGGCCACCGGAGTTGACGGATGGAGTGCAACGAAAGTCAAACCGGCCGCAGTGGCGACCGCAACCGCAACCGCGATCGCACTTGAAAGCCGCATCCTGGTGGCAGACTTCGCGATGCTCGCGAACCCCCTGCCCAATGCGGATCCGGCGGCGGGACTCGCTGTAGTTTCAGCTTCGGCGAAGGTTTTGGCCCCCGCAATGGTTCTGGCAACAGTTCCGGATCCAGCGACAACTCCGGATCCGGCGGTAACTCCAGCTACGACGACAGCCGCCGCCGGTAGGCATTTGGCAAGAACCTTCTCCTTCAGCGCCACGAATGCACCTTCCGGATAGACGGATGGCCGATCGCGCAGTTCTTTCACGGTATTAGCCAGACTCTGGCAGTCCGGGCATGCAGCCAAATGGGCAAACATTTCCGGGGAAGACTTTCCGTGGGCAATCAACTCATCGAGAAATTCAGGGCAGGCAGATTCAGGCTTCATGGACACCCTCCTTCCCGGCGGCCACCCGCAAGGTCTTCAAGATCCGGTGGAACCTCACACGCAGTGAGCCTTCGGTATCACCCAGGACTTGGGCGATCTCCCCGAACGGGAGATCCTGGTATATTCGCATCTGTACAAACAATTTTTCTTCCTCGGTGAGGGAGGCCAGGAGTTCTTCAAGTGTTCTTCGCTTTATCGCACCTTCTTCGACTCCCTCTGCAATCTGCGGGTTGCGATTCCGGGCATCCAGCATTTTTTGTTCGCGATTGTGCCGCCGGCAGTGATCGTAGAAAGTGTTTTTGCAGATGCTGAACAGCCAGGTGGTGAAGGAACGCTGCGGGTCATACTCGCTCAGGTGCTGAAATGCTTTGGTGAAAGACTCTTGTACCATGTCATCCACAAGCGGCGCGGGGGCGTTCAGGTATCTTAGAAACCCCACGAGTGCGGGAAGATGGCGGTCCACAAGCCCTGCGTAGCCTTCCCGGGCGCCCGCCAGAGCCCGCCGCACGAGTTCAGCGTCGGAGGGGCTTCCCGGGGTCTGGCGGTTCCGGGCGGGAGTGGCTTCCATCGGACTGCATCACCTTTTCATCATCTGACTGGACCGCCCTCTATTAGAAAAGATCCTGGGGGGGGAAATCCGTTTTGGGGAATTCCTTTGGGCGCCTTGCCGCGAGTGAAGTGCCGTGACGACCAATCTGGTTTCGGTCTCCCTCCTTTCCACGGGGCATTACGGGGCCCCGGTTTGTCGCTTCACCCTGGTTACGCAGGGGAAGGGGAGGGCGTTACAACATTTGTTGAATTTTTCAAAAGCCGGATGGCATCCTGACGGGACATTGCTCTGATGGCCATTGGGAAAACGCCCGCCATATCCAGGACAGTGAATTTCAGGTTGTCAAGCCCGGCAATAGCGAGATCACCCTGGAAATCCTCTACGATCTCCATGGTCATTTTCATTAGCGCAACCACACCTGGGCTATTGATCAGCTTACAAGCGGTGAAATCGAAAATTATTCGATTTTGGTTCTTCTGTAACAGCGACTGGACAACTTCGTGCGTTCGGATACCAGCCTCGGGACCGTAGTAGCCATGTATTTCCAGTATCGGGATCCCTTCGTCGCTCTTGAGATCGACCGTGAAGGGCTGGGACGGGGCAGAAGGAGCCATAGATAATGATCCTAATTTTAATTCGTATCTGGAAGGGTACCACCCGGCTTTACAATTTGCAACGACAGGCAGCGGGCAATCACGATTCCATTCCGAGCTATCCTGATGGGAAGGAGGGTTGCCTTGACATGGTCTCCCGGGGCGATAAGGGGAAGACCGACCGCGGAATCAATCGAAAATTGCAGGCCGTCATTTCCCTTCATTTCAAATGCGACACCCTGAATCTGGTCATGCTGAACTCCCGTAATATAGCCTGTGACCTCAAGGCGTTCCGCCAGCACAGCTCCGGGTCTCATGGTCGCCTGGGTCTCCTGCGGCGCCTCGGCCCAGTTGAAAGAAAGCCATCCGACAATCGTCACAATCACGGCCAAACCGGCTAACCCAAGTTCGGACGAAGAAACGCGAACGCCGTCAGTGATTCCCACTGACTCAAGGACTCGCTGGAGAAATGGCTTCTGAGGCTTGTCTGTCTTGGTCTGTGAAAGCGCGTATGGAGAGGGCTTGCGTCTTCGTTCCTCTTCCTGGAGCCGGCGTTTTTCCAAGGCCGCTTCATTCAAAAGATCGTTATGGATGGAAAAGCCCATTTCTTGCAGGGTTTGAACCGTCGCCTCGCGGATTTTACCGATCTTTGCATCGAGAGGAGACAAAAACAATTTTTCCAGGCAATAGAGGGGAAAAATATTCTCCTTGTCGGGATTGGCTTGGAAAAGGCATATTCCTTTGATCAAAAGCGGCTCTGATGGGCCAGACTTGAGAAAATCGAGAAGGGTTCTTCTTACGACCGAAAACTCGAAATGAACCATGCATGCCAATGCATGTTCCTGTTCGATTTCGTCCTTGTTCGACAACATGAACTTCAAAGCCGAAAGCGCTCTGGTCGGATCCAGGCGCCGAATTACTTCGAGCGCCGCGACCCTGATACGATGGGTTCTGGATTGAAGGAATCGGCCCAGAAACGGCATCAACCGGTCAGGCTCGACAAACCCGAGATACTCGATGGCGGCGGCCACAAGCGGTTCATGGCCGTTCCTCAGATGACGTTCGGCATGGGCTGAAAAGGCAAAAATACGTAGTCGCAAGGCTGTTTTGAAAGCCGCCGCGCCTATCGCGGGATCGAGATTGCTACAAGATAACAATTCTCCAACCAGCCTCAATGCTCCATCTCGATCGTTTTCCCGCAATTGGTTCAATTGGAGGAGCAGAGATTTTTCCATGTCTGGAGGAGACAGGGCTTCTGCCGAAACAATGGTGGCGGGAGTGGTGGCGACAGCGCCAGCAGCGGCGGCAGTGGTGAGGGCGGGAGCAGTGGAAACAATGGCAGAAGTGGCAGCAGTGGGTGAGGCGCCCTTGGAAGTGGAGGGGGAAGTCGCCGGGGTAGTGGCTGGGGAAGTCGCCGGGGTAGTGGCTGGGGAAGTGGCTGGGGAAGTGGCTGGGGAA
>MNYA01000424.1 GCA_001872985.1 bacterium CG2_30_54_10
CTCTGGAATTTCCGGTTCAAAAGATCGTTTCGTGCTTCTTTTTTCTCACGGCAACGCTGGAAATCTCGTACACAGGTTTCCCAAAATTTTAGAATTGGCATCTCTTCCCCTGGACATATTTGTTTACGACTATCGCGGTTTTGGCCAAAGCGATGGAAGCCCGAGCGTTCCCGGGGCAATCATCGATGGAGAAGCTGCCCTGGCTTGGTTGACGAAAGAAAAAAAGATCCCGATGGATCGCATCATTCTGTATGGCGAATCCCTCGGGTCGGGAATTACCACGGCTCTCGCCTCTCCGCGCCTGGACAAAATCGCCGGAATCGTGATCGAGTCAGGTTTTCGCTCCCTGAGCTGCCGGGCAAGCAAGCGAATTCCCATTATTGGGCCGCTGATCCTGTCTCAGGATCTTCCCAACACCACCATTTTATCCTTGTACAAAGGCCCATTTTTTGTTATTCACTCCAAAGCTGATGGTGTGATTCCCTTCGAAGACGGGGAAGCCCTGTTCGCCGCCTGTCCCTCTACGCGAAAAACCTTTCTGAAATTGGAAGGCGTTGGACACAACGACGCGGTCTGGAAACTCCCCGATTACCTGCCTGCTTGGCGTGTATTTCTTGAATCAGCCGGTTCACGCCGGAGGGCCGATCCGGCGGGCAGCTCCTTCGACAAATAATCGCTTCTTTTCAAGAAGCGGGGGCGCGTGCCTTCTTTCGACACGCGAGTTGAGGTGACCAGCCGGTCGGCCCCTACTGCTCCGTGGTCGGGGCTTTGCGCCCTTTGCTTCTCATTCAAGTTCCTCGCGAATTATTGAGCTCTTACAAATAATTTTTGATGGATGTGGTTGGGCTTTACACCACATTTTTGTTGGGATAGACTGACCCATATGGTTGAATCAGAGAAGGTTTCCCTGGAAAAGCTCCGCCAGGCGTTGGCTCAGCCGAACAACGCAATCCGGAAAAGGGCGCTATCGATCATTTACAACGAGGCCCAAATCGAGGCGGTGCCACTTATTGAAGATTACCTTGGCCGGGAAACCGAACCTGACCTTCAATCTCTGGCTGTTAAAGTACTGAAAAAACTTCAAGAGTTCAAAGAGTCCTCCAGCCAGGTACCCACCGATAGTCTTTTGGCGCTTCTCCAGAATCCTAACCTTGAAAACCGCATCCTGGCATTGCGAGGACTGGCAGACCACAAATCTCCAAAGCTTGCAGAAATGATCGCTGGAATCTGCGCCCGCGAGACTTCGCCCGAAGCCCTTGGACTGATCGCGAAAATTCTCAAGCAAAACCCATCTCCGGGCAACATTCCCCTATTAATCAGGTTGATCCGGAACCCGGTCGAGGAAATCCGACAGGAGGCCCTCGAGGCAATCCTGAGCATCATTTTCGGTTGTCTTTATCCCCTCGTTCTGAAATGCCTCCTCGACCAGTCAGCACCGCTGAAGATGCGAGCCTACCAGCTTATCAGCAACATCAGCCGGACGAACCTTCTGGAAGCGCTTGATTTCATGTTCTCCAGCGGAAATCCTGAGTTGAGCAGACTTGCCGGCCGACTTTTGCCTTCCTTTCTGGGCCACGACCTTCTTCCCATGCTCGAACGAACAGTCACCCACCCTGATCCTGAAACTGCCGCGCTGTGCAAACGGGCAACAATCCTGCTTTCCCAAAAGGGAAGTTGGGAAGCCTCGGCTCTGATGGAAAATTTGAGGCCCAATGTAACTGCTGTCAGCTCGTCAGGTTCGACTCAAACCCCCGCTGGCCCGCTGAAGAAATTACTTGACGTTTTTCCTGCATTTTTGACCGAGCCGATGGCTTCCCGGCTTCCCAAGGATGACCCGCTGAAGCTGGTTTACCGGATGAGGGAAACGGTTATCAGATTCACTGATTTTCTGGTCTTCCCGTTCGTTACGGCATATTTCACATTTGGAAATCGCAATCCATTCCTGGACAGGGCCTGCTTTAAGCTTCTCCATCTCGGCACTGTCAAGTGCAATCCGACTCAGCTCATTCGCACCATCTCGCCGGCATTCCCAGCCCCTGTAGGGAAGGGTGATCTTTTCCCGATCGTCCTGGCTGACCGGATACAAAACGATTTCAACGACCATCTTCTCGAACAGATCGAAGCACTGCAAAAACTCCTTCAAAGCATTGGTAGCCCCCTCCCAGAGCCCACCGCGCTCATTACAAGGGCCACCAAGGATATGGGCGACCTCCTAAGTTCCCTTTCACCAATTTCAGCAAACCGGCTTGCCGTGAAATACACCGACCAGGAACGCCTGAAAGTAGCCAATTTCATGGTAACGAACCCAATCCCGATCGATCCGAAGCTGCTTCAAAATTTCGAGCTTCAAATGAACGCACCTCTTTTGATTAGCGGGAACTCTGGAAGAGCGATCCCTTTAGTACCGTTTTTTATGTTAGACTCGTCTAAGAAGGTTATCGTCAGGATTGAACCCGGAGAAAATGATCTTTGGGATTACCTTTCGGCCCGCGGGATACTAGACGGCTTCTTTGCTTTCCTCAAGGAAAAATCCACCGTAAACGTTTGAAATGGAGGCCAGACATGCGAAACATGCTTTTCATTTTCTTCGCGGTTTTTTTTATCGCAGCTTCTGCCGGTTCTCTTCTTGCGGAAAATGCGTCCGGCCCGCTTCCTGGGATGGCCCGAGAAAAGCCTCTGATCGCGCTTGTTATTGCCCCGGAAAATTTCAGGGATGAGGAATTGTTTGTTCCACTCGAGCTGCTCCAGAAGGTCGGATATCGGACAACCATCGCCAGTACAAGGATCGGGAAAGCGGTTGGAATGCTCGAAGGTGCGGCTGAGGTGCAGAGTTTGATTTCCGATCTTCGCGCTGAAAATCTTTCCGGCATTATTCTCATAGGTGGCACGGGTGCCCCCGCGCACCTTTGGGATGAACCGGCGCTCCGGGTTCTTGTACAAGAGCTGGCCAAAGTTGGAAAACCCATCGGAGCCATCTGTCTTTCACCAATCGTTCTCTCCCGGGCGGGCCTTTTGAAAGGGAAAAAGGCCACCGCTTGGAAAGACGAAAAAGTCATCACCGAGCTCAAAGCTGGGGGCGCCGCATATTTCGACAAGTCTTGCGTTGAAGATGGTTTGATAATCACGGGGAATGGCCCTGAGGCTGCTGCTGCCTTCGCCAAAGCGTTCGTGAAAAAACTTCCAGAAGTTGGTGGGAGAGCAGGGAAATAGGGAAGGAGGAGTTTGGG
>MNYA01000054.1:0-1762 GCA_001872985.1 bacterium CG2_30_54_10
CCACCCCCGCCGCTAGTTTCTACCTTACGCCCGGCCGGGGTCGGAATGAAATTCGATTGGCCTTGGTGGCTCCACCTGACAAAATGCGGCGGAGCATCTACATTATGAGCGAGGCACTAAAGGCCTTCAAGGTGTATCTATGCCTCCAAAGGAAGGCGGCTTTGCGTTAAAAGTGTGCGGTAGATTTACGATGGCGGCTTCCCGGAAGGCTTTGCTGGCGGCATTCATGATCCTTGATGATGCTCCGACAGTGAGGCCTGGTTACAACGTGGCGCCGACCCAACCGATTCCAGGATTGGTTGAGGATGTCGTTCATCGCCCCCAATGGCGGATTCTGCGGTGGGGGTTGATTCCATCGTGGGCAAAAGATCCTTTCGCTAGGCCTCCACTCATCAATGCTCGCTGCGAGACAGTCGAGCAGAAGGCTGCTTTTCGGGGGGCATTCAGGCATCACCGATGCCTGATTCCGGGGGATGGTTTCTATGAGTGGCAAACCTTCGGAAAGATAAAACAGCCGTATTATTTCCGAGTTAATGGGCGTGAGGTTTTTGCGTTTGCCGGATTATGGGAAACATGGCTTGGAGCGGATGGGTCGGAAATCGATTCTTGCTGCCTTCTGACGACGGTTCCGAACTCACTTGTTCGACTCGTTCACGACCGTATGCCCATTATTCTGGACCCCGCCGACTATCGCCTATGGCTCGGCGACGGGGAACTTGGGGCCAAAGAAAAGGAGCGATTGTTCCAACCGTTTTCAGCTGAGTCCATGACCATGATAAAAGTCGACCGGAGAGTTGGAAATCCGTCTTTCGATTCATTGGAATGTATTTCGGAGATTGGTGTGTGAAACTTTCTTTTATTGAAGAGTGAAAATGGGTTGCATTCGTTGGATGATAATGATTGGGCTCTTTCTGGTCGGTTTGTTTTGCGCGGTGGTTTTTGTGGTTTCGGCTTTCCTTGATTCGGATTCGGGGCGACTGATTGCGCTCGCAGAGAGAGCTCCCACCCGAAATCTGCATGAAGTTCAGCAGACCGATGGTGATGCATGGGTTAAAGTGCGCCTGGAACCTGCTTCAAACGCGGTTATTCTGGTGTGCGCCGGGCAGAAATGTCTGTGGTTCAGAACTGAAGAATATCGAATGGTGATGGATGATATCCGTCACGGTGGAAAGTGGACCAAAAGGCTGTTGGAACGGCCGCTGAAGGATGAGAAGAAATCAATTCCTTTCGATCTGGTTGACGGGGAAGCTCGGGTGACGGTTTTCGACGCTCTTGGAGTCAGCATCTGGCCCGATCTTCTCCAGGAACGGCGGACCGCGTTTCCAGCGGATGCTCAGATCGAAGGCGGGATTTCTTCGCCCGGCCGTCGGGTTGAAACGTTTCTCCCCAGTGGCGCAGAGGGGTGGGTGCTCGGGAAGTTCGAAAGTGGAAAACCTAAAGTTCTCGAGACCGGGCAGTTTATACTCACAAGTTTAGGGCCTGAGCGATTCGGAAAGACAATCGGGGAAAATGCCTCTTTTTTCACCCGCGTCAGAAACTGGAGCTTGGCCGGCGCGGTCCTTTGCGGTGTGCTGCTTTTTCTGCTAATCGTGTCGGCAATTCGCTTGAAACGGCGCTGAAGAAGCGGTATTATCTGCCCGTTCTCTGTAGTCTCAATTAACCTTTAACCTGAAACCAGGGAGAGCCATAATGCTCGATATCAAACTTATCCGCTCGGATCCTTCCAATCTTCGCAACGGGCTGATTCGCCGGGGCGAGGTCG
>MNYA01000054.1:1791-3298 GCA_001872985.1 bacterium CG2_30_54_10
CTTCAAAATGCGGGCATCGAAGCTAAACGCACCAAAGAAGCTCTGGAAGCTCTTCTGAAAGATCCTTCCCAGATCAAGATCGACAAGATTTCAAAGCTTGAGTCTCTTGATGGAACGCGCCGGAACATGCTGTTCGAGGTCGAGCAGTTGAAGGCGGAACGGAACAAGGCGTCGCAGGAGATCGCGAAAAAGAAGGCTGCCAAGGAGCCTGCGGACGACATCCTGGCACGCATGAAAGAGGTCTCGGAGAAGATAAAAGGCTCAGATGAGCGGATGGCCGAAGTTCAGAAGAGCCTTGACGATCTGCTGTTGACAATTCCCAATATTCCCCATGCATCGGTTCCCGTGGGCTGCGGTGAGGAAGACAGTATCGAGGTTCGCCGCCATAGCCAACCCAAAGAGTTCGGGTTCAACGTCAAGGACCATGTGGACATTGGAACCCAGCTCGGGATCTTGGACATGGATCGTGCGGCCAAAATTACCGGGGCTCGTTTTTCGGTTTTGCTTGGGGATGGTGCGATGCTCGAGCGTGCCATCGGCACTTTTATGCTCGACCTGCACAGGCAGAAGCATGGGTATCTCGAGTTGATTACCCCGTTCATGGTGAATTCCGCTTCGATGCGCGGAACAGGGCAGTTGCCGAAGTTCGAGGCTGACCTGTTCAAAGTGGCCAACACCGATTATTACCTGATCCCTACGGCTGAAGTGCCTTTGACCAACTATTATGCAAACGAGATACTTCCTGAAAGCAAGCTTCCTGTAAAAATTTGCGGATTCACTCCTTGTTTCCGAAGCGAGGCAGGAAGTTACGGCAAGGACACTCGTGGGTTGATCAGACAACATCAGTTCAACAAGGTTGAGCTGGTGAAGTTCGCCCATCCCGATACGTCCTATGAGGAGCTGGAGAAGTTGACGGCCGATGCGGAGGAGGTACTGAGACTGCTCGGGTTGCCCTACCGTGTCGTGACACTGAGTTCGGGGGATTTTAGCTTTAGTTCGGCGAAAACATACGACATTAAGGTCTGGCTGCCGTCACAAAAACGGTATCGGGAGATCAGCTCGTGCAGTAATTACGAAGACTATCAAGCCAGGCGGGGGAACATCAGGTTCAAAGGCGATGCCAAGGGCGCCAAGCCGGCTCTTGTCCACACCTTGAACGGTTCGGGGCTTGCTGTGGGACGGACTTGGGTCGCCATCGTGGAAAATTATCAGGATGAAATGGGACGTGTTTTCATTCCGGAGCCCCTGCGGCCTTACATGGACGGAAAAACTCATATCGAGGCCAGGAAGCCTCTGAGTTGACTTGATCGGGCCGATCTGACCTGGACGCACGGTGGATTTGTATCTGCTCAAAAAGAAGGGGCATTAGCTGATTCTCAACATAAAGCGAGATTCCTCACATTCGTTCGGAATGACAAACGATGCTGTCATTTCGACCAAAGGAGAAATCTCTTGCGCCAGGAATCATTGAGTTTCCCCGAATTATTGAGTAGATAGACCCTAGCCG
>MNYA01000432.1 GCA_001872985.1 bacterium CG2_30_54_10
CTTGTCGATTTTCATCACCGCACCTCACTTTCCACCCCAATTATAGTACGGCGGAAAGCAAAGCCGCAAATACGGCAGTCCTACTAGTTTTCTTCATGGAAGGCCACGAGAAATTCTCCCGGTGACAATATCGGCACCTGGAAAGAGGCCCGCACCTTTGGTAAAAGGATGTGTTCCTTGTCGAAGGAGATGAGGGCATCGGCTTTCGATTTGAAGGCCCCGGCCAGAACGTGACAATCTTTCGGGGGAACGAGAAAGACCCAGCGCAAAAGTTCTGGCTCCTTGAAACGGGGCAATACGAAAGGTTTTCGACGGGACAAGATGGTATCGAGTCGTGCCCCGTGCCTGATCTTTTTCACTTCTATGTTCCGGCGGACCTCCGCCAAGACCTGTTCCGAGGTAATGATCTCGATCTCGCCGGACTCGGCGAGGAACAAAACCCAACCGGCGGCTCCGAGGGGTGACCCGAGACCGGCCAGCCAAACGGAAGAATCTAGAAAAAGCCGCGGTAGTGGGGTCATCGCTTGTAGCGTTTCTCAAGCCAGGAACGGGTTTTCGCCGGGATCTTGTCTTCCTCGAACTTCGCTATTTCCGCATCGGAGTAAATTCTCGGGTCATAGAAGGCTGACATATCAAGGCGGGCCTTACCCAGGGAGATCAAATAGCGGACAGCATCCGCCCGGGTGGCATTGAGGCCCGGGGTTTCCTGGCGAAGACGATTGACCTCCTGGTCGAGAACATCGATCAGGGGCAGCGGAAGCCGAACGGTAATGGTGGTGGTTGGTTCCAATGCTCTACGGGGCATAGAAGCCTCCAAATACTGACTTACTTATGAGTATATTGTAATACTTAAAAAACCATTTGGCAAGTGTGCCTTTTCCGATCGACATAGGTAGGCTGTCACCAGCTTTCCCTGTCACACCACCGTACATGCGGGTCCGCATACGGCGGTTCGGCGGGTTAAGCGTCACGCTACCACCAGACGGGGGAGTTTCTGTTGATCGAAGAATTTTATCGGAAAGGCAAAGTGCATGGCTTGCGAGTTGGAGATCCGCCATGGGCCATGAGAGCTGGCTGCGGTTTTCCCCGCGATTTCCGCTTTCACGCCTCGTTTTCGTAATTCCGCGAATCTTTTCCTGCCGTTCTTCCAAGCCTTCCAGATCAAGCTCCGGAGACGATGTCTCACCCATTGCTCCAGCTCTGCCAAAATCGATGGCGTTTCACAGAAGCCAAAATATCCTCGCCATGCCCTCAGGTAGAGCTGAAGGTCACGGATGATTGTCAACCACCCTATCGTTCGTGTTCGCTTGGTAAGTTCTCGAATTTTCTTCTTGAATCGGGTTATCGCCTTGGGCGCAATTCGCCGCTTGGCGGGTTCCCCTTTCCCAAAGCTGAATCCGAGGAATTTCCGATCCCCGGGATGAGCTACCGCGCTCTTCTTGTCATTCACTCGCAGCTTCAGGGTTTCCGTGATGAAGCGCTTGACCGATGCCATGACTCGTTCCCCCGCCCGTAGGCTTCGGACGTAGATGTTTCCGTCGTCCGCATAGCGAACGAATCGGTGACCCCGCCGCTCCAATTCCTTGTCCAACTCATCGAGAACGATGTTGGACAGGAGCGGTGAAAGCGGACCACCCTGCGGAGTTCCTTCCGTCGTCGGGCTCACCAGACCCCCGATGAGGACCCCGGCGGTCAAGAAGCCTCGGACGAGCTTCAGGAGACGTTTATCGTTGATCCGCTTGGCGAGGGCGGCCATCAGGCGATCGTGATTCACCCGGTCAAAGAACTTCTCCAGGTCGAGGTCCACGACCACCCGGTAGCCTTCCTGCTGTTATGATTGGGCCTTGGCAATGGCCTGATGCGCTGATCTTCCTGGTCTAAAACCGTAGCTATGATCGGAAAAGGTTGGGTCCCACATCCTTTGCAACACCTGCATGGTCGCCTGCTGGATAAAACGGTCGAGAACGGATGGGACGCCTAGAAGGCGCTCCCCGCCCCCATCTTTGGGAATAACCACCCGTTTTACCGGCTTGGGATCATAGGTTCCCAGCAGGAATCGCTCCCGGATTTCCGGCCAATGTTTCCGAAGATACTTTGAGAGTTCGTTGACCGTCATTCCGTCGGGACCAGGACTACCTTTGTTCGAACGAACACGTTTGAGAGCTTGCTTCAGGTTCTCCGATTCACAAATTTCCTCCATCAGATGGTCCATGGTCGCCGGGCTTTTGGGCATGCGCTTCGCCACGGGTAATTCGGTTCCTCCGAGAAGGCTTTTCGGGGCTTCACCCCTATCGTCCTCCGCAAAGGCCAGAGTCAACTGGCTTTTCGACCGCTCGTTACCCATGAGAATCGATGCCTACTTGCCCTTCCCTTTACCCCCCTTATCGGGGGGGACCGTTTGGGCCTTCGCCCCAAGGACGGGGCTACTTTGCCCGCTGCTGACTTCTACCCGGCGGTCAGAGATCCTCGCGGACCCCTCAGTCACGATTCCGTGAAACCGGGCAGATCTCCCGAGATAAGCCCGACAGCCTTCCGCACACGACCACCGAATCTACCACCAGCGCCTTTGATGGATATGGGCTTCGGAATCAACCGCCTCCTCGCCCAACGCCGTAGGCCTCTTTATCCGGTTTTTGTCCATTGGCCCGTGCATTTGCTCCACGCTTCCTTCAGACCTCACCTCGCGGTGACGCCCTTGCGTTTCGCTAATCCTTCACCTCCATCAGGTTGGATAGGGGACTTTCACCCCCGAGCTATCGAACGTGCTCGGCATACGGCAGGGAGCCCCCGCGCCGCGTGCGGGGGCGGCTGGGCGGAGTCATGTGCAGGCGTCCAAGTTAACATGTCCAACCGCAAACCCACAAACCGCCATCTGGCCCTTATCGTCCTCTCTCGTCGTCCAAATCGTCCTCTTGATGGTCCAAATCGTCCTACCATGGTCGTTCCGAAGGTCCTCTTTTTTCGTTCTGATCGTCCTTCTCAGGTCTTCCAGGTCACCCCGGTTGTCCAGCCAAGTTGTCCTTTTTGGTCGTCTTGGTCGTCCGGCTATCTCGTCCCGCCTCAGGCACCCTCCGACCCGGAATTCATCGGCATCGAGGTAGAACGGCGGGTTGCCCCGACGCCCCCTCACGGATTCCGGCGTGCGGTTTTCCCACACCGGGCTCTTCAAAATCACTCGCTTCCGCACTTACAAAGAGAACGTAGAAACTCATTTCATTTAAGACGCCCATTTCTCAATTATTCTTGGTTCTGGAATCTGATACCTGACCAACGCCTCTTTGAAGGAAACCC
>MNYA01000100.1 GCA_001872985.1 bacterium CG2_30_54_10
GTTCGTCCAGTTCCGTGGTGTCAAAGCGGCTTTTCTGGTACCGCTGGTCATTATTCTATATTGGACTCTCAGGCGTTTCGGAGGAGGGATTTTGTCGTTTTTCGCGCGTCCTTTGACGATTCGCGAAGGGGCGATCATCGCCTTCGCTCTGGGGGGAACGCTGATCTACCTTCTGCGTTCGGGAAACGTGACCTTTCTGAAGCCCTCCGAATTTGAGGATCTGGTGCGGACCTTTCTTGAGAACGTCCTTGTTGCGCGGCCTCGGAACAAAGAGTTTCTGATTGGCTACCCGGCGGCGGTGTTTTTTCTATTTTTCTATTTTCGGAAGGCCTGGAAAATTCTTCCTGTGCTGGGTTTGTTCGTTGTCATGGGCCAGGTTTCGGTCGTGAATACATTCTGTCATTTTCATTCTCCGCTGCTTCTGGCCTATTTTCGCGGGTTTAACGGTCTCTGGCTTGGAGTCGTCGTCGGAATTGGCGCGTTGGCAGGCTATGTCATTCTCAGCGTCGCTTCGGCTCTGGGACGGAAAGAGCGAAAGGTCTTTCTTGTTGGGTATTTCGGTTTCGGAAACCTGGGTGACGAGATACTCTGGCGTTCTTTTATTACGGAAGGAGCCCGGGTTCGGCCCGATCTGAGCTGGGTGGTGCTCCATCGGACGGGAATGGCGGATGATCTTCCTCCAAACACCGTTCTGGTGGCCCGCCATTCCGTCGTCGGAGTGTTGGAAAATCTTGCGTCGGCCCGATCGGTGGCTGTTCCAGGAGGCGGTGTCCTTCAGGCTTGCACGAGTCTCCTGAGCCTTTTGTACTACTTCGGCCTTCTGATATTCGGAAATTTGGGAGGCGCTCGCCTTCTTCTTCCGGCGCAGGGCCTGGGGCCATTGTGTTTGCCGGCGGTAGAGGGGTCGATCCTGGGAATTTTCCCAGGTTTCTTTGCCGAAATGCTTGTGCGCATTCTTGTAGATAATTCTGACTATCTGACTGTCCGCGACCGGGCTTCCCTCGACCAGGTTTCCCGACTTCCCGGTCCCCCGCGGGTGGCGCCTCTGACCGCCGATCTTGCCTTCCTGTTGGATGGCCCGGAGAAAATCCGAATGCCCGGTGAAAGGCTGCGACTGGGAGTCATTTTGCGGGGTTCGATACCGGAAGCCGCGAGTATTGCCCGAAAATTGATCGAACTGACGGAGCGTCTGGAAAATCTTTCCCTGAATCCCATCGCTTTCCAGCCTGTCGAGGACGAGAGTCCGTGGGTGGGAAACCCATGGGCCGACTCGATAAAGGTGGTTCGCGATGTCAGGGAAGCCATGGAAATCTTCTCCGGAATGGATGCGGTTCTTTCGATGCGGCTTCATGCTTGCCTTCTTGCCACAATAATCGGAGTTCCCTGGATCGGAATCGACATCGATCCGAAAATCAAGGGGTTCTCGCAAGATTGCGGATGGGATTTTCTCCTTACCCCTGCCCAGGCTTCGGATGCTGAAGCCCTGACGGAGTGCCTGAACAAGTTGATGAACGACCCTGCCGAAAAGCAGGAACGGCTGAAAGCTTTTGCTCTGGCCAGAAAGCGGCAGGCGATCGATGATGTGATGGCTTGCCTGAACAGAATTCCTCGGCCGCGCTGAAACGTACCATCCCAATTCCGCCGGCACCGGCGTAACTTCTCAAAAAAGGGGGGCACGCGCCCCCCTTCGCCTCGCAAAGTGAATTCGCGAGGCTCATCCCCTGCGGTCGGGCGCTTTGCGCCCTCCGGTCTGCTTTCATGCTTCCCCCGAATTATTGAGGTGATACGCACCGGCCCCATAAATTTCGATACTCTTCAAACCAGCAAAAAACCCCGGGTTTCCCCGGGGTTTTTCGAAAATTCGATTGTAACTTCTCAAAAAAGGGGGGCGCTTTGCGCCCTCCGGTCTGCCTTCACTCTTCCCCCGACTTATTGAGATGATACATTCGATTTACCTGAAACTGGCGTAACTTCTCAATAATTCGGGGTAACAAGTAGACGCGGCATCTTGCCGCGTGGTTTTCAAGCGGCTGGAAGCCGCTTCCACTTTTTTTCTTCCCATCTTTTTGAGATGTTACAAACTGGCTTTGTAAAATCAATATCGATACATATCGGACTTGTACGGTCCTTCCACGGGGATTCCGGAATAGCTCGACTGCTTGGTTGTGAGCTTGGTAAGCTTGACTCCAAGTTTTTCGAGATGAAGACGGGCAACTTCCTCGTCGAGTTTCTTGGGAAGGGTCGTGACGGCGATTTCTCGCTTGTTGGTCCAGAGGTCGAGCTGGGCAAGGGTCTGGTTGGTGAAGGATGTGCTCATGACAAAGCTTGGATGCCCATGAGCGCAACCGAGGTTAACCAAGCGGCCTTCAGCCAGGATGTAAACATTGTGCCCGTCGGCAAAGGAATAGCGGTCGACCTGGGGCTTGATGTTGATACGCTTCACATCCTTGTGGCTGTCGAGGACGTTCATCTGGATCTCATTATCGAAGTGGCCGATGTTGCAGACAATCGCCTGATCTTTCATTTTGGTCATGTGCTCGAAGGTAATGATGTCGCGGTTCCCGGTGGCGGTGACGTAAATATCCCCCCAGCCGAGGGTGTCTTCCACAGGCATGACCTCGAAACCTGCCATCGAAGCCTGAAGGGCGCAGATCGGGTCGATCTCGGTAATGATGACGCGAGCACCGAATCCGCGAAGGCTCTGGGCGCAGCCTTTGCCGACATCGCCGTACCCGCACACGACGCAGACTTTTCCAGCAACCATTACGTCGGTGGCACGCTTGATCCCGTCGACCAGACTCTCGCGGCAGCCGTAGAGATTGTCGAACTTGGACTTGGTGACCGAGTCATTGACGTTCACCGCGGGAAAAAGGAGAGTCTTTTCCTCCATCATCTTGTAAAGCCGATGGACGCCGGTGGTTGTTTCTTCGCTAACGCCACGGATATGGGGAACGATGCCGTGCCACTTGCGGGGTTCGTCGGCGAGGGTCGCCTTAAGGAGCTTCAAAAGCTGGGTTTCATCTTCACCGCCGGGGGTTCTGTCGAGAATCTTGGGGTCATCTTCGGACTGATAGCCAAGGTGAACCATCAGAGTAGCGTCGCCGCCGTCATCGACGATGAGGGTTGGCCCCTGGCCATCGGGCCAGACGAGGGCTTCGTTCGTGCACCACCAATAATCCTCGAGACTTTCGCCCTTCCAGGCAAAGACGGGGACACCGCACTTGGCGATCGCGGCGGCGGCGGAATCCTGGGTCGAAAAAATGTTGCAGCTACACCATCTGACATCGGCGCCAAGTTCAGTGAGCGTTTCAATGAGAACGGCGGTCTGGACGGTCATGTGGAGGGAGCCGGCGATGCGGGCGCCCCGAAGAGGTTTCTTTGTGCCATATTTGGCGCGGAGGGCCATCAAGCCGGGCATTTCATGTTCGGCGATTTCGATTTCCCTGCGTCCCAACTGCCACAGGTCGATGTCCTTAACTTTGTAAGGAAGCCGTTTGGCGTGGGGGGTCTTGTCTTTTTCCATGGCAGTCTCCTGGGTTTTCTTCATGGGAACTCCTTTTCGATCGATCATAGGCCGGGTTGGCGGCCTGCTTATGCGCCGATTGTCCCATGTCGGCAGGCTTTTGTCAAACGAAAGAAATTAGGGAAAGAAAAGGGAAAGAATAAGGGATTAGCGAGCAGGGATTGGGGAATTGGGAGCGGGGAGGTGGGAATTGGAAGTAGGGGAAAGCCCTGTTAGGCGTTGAAAAAATAAGGTAACTTCTCAATAAAGAGGGGCACGCGCGAATGGTGCTTAGATAAGGAAATTCTTGAGAAAAATGCTCGGAATAAAATTCGTGTTCATCAGTGTTTACCCATCGTAGAAAAAATATTGGAGAAGCCAAAGT